>NZ_JAMYRK010000008.1:0-143240 GCF_040321335.1 Mesorhizobium sp. M0437 | reverse complement strand
GGCGGCCCCCCCTGATGCGCCCCCCCCCTCCCCGCCGGCCGCGGCGGGGGCGCGGCCGAACATCCCCCGGGGGCGGGGCCCCCGGGGGCCTAGGTCCGGCGCCCCGGCCCCGGGCCGCACACTGAAGGCCGCGATCGAGCAACTGCCGCCGATGGAATGCCCGCAGCACAAGGTGGTATCGCTGACCGGCAACATCTCGCCGGACGGCTCGGCGGCCTTCTACAACGTCATCTTCACCATGGCCGACAGGGTCAAGGCGCGTTCGTTTCCGATGCCTTTGCCGGTCATCGCTTCCTCGCCCGAGGAGCGCGAGATGCTGCTCAGCCAGCCGATGATCCAGCCGACGCTGGCGCTTGCGGCCGAGGCCGACGTCACCTTTGTCGGCATCGGCGATCTCGGCCCGAAGGCGCCGCTTTACGAGGACGGCTTCATTTCGGAGGGTGAATTAAAGGCGCTGCAGAAGGCCGGCGGCGTCGCCGAGATCGTCGGCTGGGTATTCGATCGTGACGGCCGCATGATCGAGGGCATCACCAATGATCGGGTGTCGTCGGCACCGCTGCCGTCGCGCGAAAAGTCGCTGGTGATCGCGCTTGCCATGGGCGACCGCAAGCTGCCGGGCATCTTCGCTGCCGTCAACCGGCGGCTGGTCAACGGCCTCATCACCGATGAGCGGACCGCCGCCGCCTTGCTGGCGGGCGCATGATCTCCGAGCCGCTGGCGGTCGGAAACGATCATGTGAAATCGAAACGCATCTGAATCCCGATAAAACGAGCGTCACTACTGGTGCCGGCCGCAAGGATCGTTGCCGTCGAGAAAGCCCATGTCGCGCTGCAGATGCGGCGGCAGCTCCCGGACGTCGAGATAGGCCCGTTTCCGCGCCGCGTGCCTTGCCAATCCCCGCGCCAACTGTGAAAACCAGCCATGGGCTGGAGCAAGAAGCAGCTTTTCCTGTATTGTGGTCATGATCGTCAGCCTTCGCTATCTCTAGGCGTAATTGATCTTCAATACGGAATATCGGTAGGACCGGCCGGTGCCGCCAATCAAACGTCGATCACTGCCCATAAGGAGGGCTTATGCCGGAGCTCAATTCACGACAGCTGGTTTCGCAGCTTCCTCCGCTTCAGGCGATCCGGGTGTTCGAGGCGGTGGCGCGGCATCTCTCGTTCACCAAGGCCGCCCAGGAGCTTGGCATGACGCAGGCGGCGGCAAGCTATCAGATCAAGCTTCTGGAGGAGCGCATCGGCGCGCCCCTATTCTTGCGCCAGCCAAAACAGATCGTGCTGACCGAACCCGGCCAGCGCCTGGCGCCCGCGGTCAGCGAGGCGTTCGCGCTGTTGAGCGGCGCCTATGCCGCCGCGCGCACCGGCGCCGACCGCGTGCTTTGCGTTTCGACGCTGCTGACATTTGCCTCCAATTGGCTGGCGCAGCATCTCGGTTCGTTCCAGGTCGCGCATCCGTCGCTGGCGGTGCGCGTCGATACTTCGAACAGGGTTGTCGACTTTGCCAGAGAGGATATCGACATCGCCATCCGCTCCGGCGGCGGCAACTGGCCGGGCGTCGAGACCCATATGCTTTTCAGGGCCGATTTCACGCCGGTCCTTAGTCCAAAGCTCGCGGCAAGCATCGGCGGCGTCAAGGAGCCGGCCGACCTGCTGCGGCTGCCGATCCTCGACCCGGGTGACATCTGGTGGCGGGACTGGTTTGCCGCCGCCGGCCTGCCGGTCGAGGAGCTGGCCAAGCGTCCCGGCACCAGCATGGGCGCGCAGGCCTACGAGGCCAATGCCGCGATTGCCGGCCACGGCGTGGCGATCGTTACCAAGGCGCTGTTCAAGACCGAACTTGCCGACGGCCGCCTGATCCAGCCCTTTGATCTGGTCGGTGACGACGGCCACGCCTATTGGCTGGTCTATCCGACGGCACGACGCAACGTGCCGAAGATCCGCGCCTTCCGCGATTGGATCCTGAGCGAGATCGCTTGCCAGTAGGCTGAATCCCAGCAAGCCCGAGCAAAGCGCCGGGCCCAATCAGCCCGGCCGAATCCTTCGTCAGACATGCCGCAAACGTCCCAGGCTTGCCGCTGCACAAGACCCGGCGTGCTGCGCTGCAGCAACGAATCCGTCTTGACATAATTCATCGCAAGTGAGTAATTGCTCACAGCCAAGGCAAATGCTCATCTTGGTTTATGGGAGGAATTTTGATGAAACTTCGCACGTTCACCCTAGGCCTGTTCTCGGCCAGCGCCCTCGCTTTCGCCGCGCATGCCGAATCCATCACCATCGCCACGGTCAACAATGGCGACATGGTCCGCATGCAGAAGCTGACCGACGACTTCACCGCCAAGAATCCCGACGTCCAGCTGCAGTGGGTCACGCTCGAGGAAAACGTCCTGCGCGAGCGCGTCACCACCGACATCGCCACCAAGGGTGGCCAGTACGACGTGATGACCATCGGCACCTATGAAGTGCCGATCTGGGCCAAGCAGAACTGGCTTTTGCCGCTCGACAAGCTCGGCGACGATTACGACGTCAAGGACATCATCCCGGCCATAGCCGGCGGCCTGTCGGTCGACGGCAAGCTCTACGCAGCCCCGTTCTACGGCGAAAGCTCCTTCGTCATGTACCGCAAGGACCTGATGGAAAAGGCCGGGCTCAAGATGCCCGATGCACCGACCTGGGACTTCATCAAGCAGGCCGCCGACAAGATGACCGACCGCGCCAACGGCGTGAACGGCGTCTGCCTGCGCGGCAAGGCCGGCTGGGGCGAGAACATGGCCTTCCTGACCGCCATGTCGAACTCGTTCGGCGCGCGCTGGTTCGACGAGAACTGGAAGCCGCAATTCGACCAGCCCGAATGGAAGAACACGCTGCAGTTCTATGTCGACCTGATGAAGGCCGACGGCCCCGAGGGCGCGTCGTCCAACGGTTTCAACGAAAACCTGGCGCTGTTCCAGCAGGGCAAATGCGGCATGTGGATCGATGCTACCGTCGCTGCCTCCTTCGTTTCCGACCCGAAGAACTCCACCGTCGCCGACAAGGTCGGCTATGCGCTGGCGCCGGACAATGGCCTCGGCAAGCGCGGCAATTGGCTGTGGGCATGGTCGCTAGCCATCCCCGCCGGCACGCAGAAGGCCGACGCCGCTCAAAAGTTCGTATCCTGGGCAACCAGCAAGCACTATGCCGAGCTCGTCGCCTCGAAGGAAGGCTGGGCCAACGTTCCGCCGGGAACGCGCTCGTCGCTCTATGCCAATCCCGAATACCAGAAGGCAGCACCTTTCGCCAAGATGACGCTGGACTCGATCAACTCCGCCGATCCGACGCACCCGACCGTCAAGCCGGTGCCTTATGTCGGCGTCCAGTTCGTCGCCATTCCTGAGTTCCAGGGTCTCGGCACCACCGTCGGCCAGCTCTTCTCGGCGGCACTTGCCGGCCAGTCGAGCGTCGACGATGCCTTGAAGCAGGCGCAGGACGCCGCCACCGCGACGATGACCGAAGGCGGTTACATCAAGTAAGCTCCTCCCGGTGCCGGTTGCCAATGGCGACCGGCAACGGCCGCCCGAATCCCAGTTCGGGCGGCCAGCTTTCACACCGCTGAAAAACTTGGCCGACCTCGAAGGGTGACCGTCATGGCTACTCAGCAGACCCGTTCGCTTGCCCGTTTCATGATGGCGCCATCCGTGGTGCTGCTGCTGGTCTGGATGATTGTGCCGCTGGCATTCACGCTGTGGTTTTCCTTCCAGCAATACAACCCGCTCAATCCGATGCGCGACGGCTTCGTCGGGTTTTCGAACTACGCGCTGTTCTATTCCAACCCGGCATTCCTGCAGTCGATCCTCAACACGCTCACCATCGTCGTCAGCGTGCTTTTGATCACGGTGATTGGCGGTATTCTGCTCGCCCTTCTGCTCGATCAGCCGATGTGGGGACAGGGCATCGTCCGCATCCTTGTCATCTCGCCGTTCTTCGTCATGCCACCGGTGGCAGCACTGGTCTGGAAGAACATGATCATGCATCCGCAGTACGGGGTTTTCGCCGATATTGCGCGCTTCTTCGGCGGGCAGCCGATCGATTGGTTCGGGCAGCACCCGCTCCTGGCGATCATCATCATCGTTGCCTGGCAATGGCTGCCGTTTGCTACGCTGATCCTGTTGACCGCGCTTCAGTCGCTCGACGTCGAGCAGAAGGAAGCCGCCGAAATGGACGGCGCCGGCTTCATCAGCCGCTTCATCTATTTGACGCTGCCTCACATGTCGCGCGCCATAACCGTCGTCATCCTGATCCAGACGATCTTCCTGCTGTCGGTCTATGCCGAGATCCTCGTCACCACCAACGGCGGCCCGGGTTACGCCTCCACCAACCTGCCCTTCCTCGTCTATCAGAAGGCATTGCTGGAGTTCAAAATCGGCCAGGCGTCCGCCGGCGGTATCATTGCCGTCATTCTCGCCAACATCGTTGCCTTCTTCGCCATGCGCGCTGTCGGCAAGAACCTGGATAAATAAGGGAGGATAAGATGGCACGTGCAGTCACCACCCAGCACAAGACGATTGCTACCGCGGCCGCCTGGATCGTCGCGCTGCTGATCTTCTTCCCGATCCTCTATACGATCATCACCTCGTTCAAGTCGGAGCAGGAGGCTATCCAGGGCTTCAACCTGTTCCCGTCGGGAACCACGGAGAGCTATTCCGAGGTCCAGGCGCAGAACGGCTATTTCAAATTCTTCCTGAACTCGGTGTTCCTGTCGGTCGGCTCGACCATCCTGGCTCTGCTCGTCGCCATACCGGCGGCATGGTCGATGGCGTTTTCGCCGGGCAAACGCACCAAGGACATCCTGATGTGGATGCTTTCCACCAAGATGATGCCGGCCGTCGCCGTGCTGTTTCCGATCTATCTGATCTTCCGCGATACCGGTCTGCTCGACAGCCGCATCGGCCTGATGGTCATGCTGATGCTGATCAACCTGCCGATCGTGGTCTGGATGCTTTACACCTATTTTCGCGAGATCCCGGGGGAGATCCTGGAAGCGGCGCGCATGGACGGCGCATCGCTCTGGAACGAGATCATCTACGTGCTGACGCCGATGGCGGTCCCCGGCATCGCCTCGACCATGCTGCTCAACATCATTCTCGCCTGGAACGAGGCGTTCTGGACGATCCGGCTGACCACCACCGAGGCCGCGCCGCTCACCGCTTTCATCAGCTCCTTCTCCAGCCCGCAGGGGCTGTTCTGGGCCAAGCTTTCGGCCGCCTCGACGCTGGCGATCGCGCCGATCCTGATCATGGGCTGGTTCAGCCAGAAGCAGCTGGTCCGAGGCCTGACATTCGGTGCGGTAAAGTAGCGGGCATCGCCTGACGCAAAACGAAAAGATAGCCCTTCGGGGGAGGAAACCATGGGAAACATCACGCTCAAGAACGTCTCCAAATCCTTCGGGGCGACGTCCATCATCCTCGGCCTCGATCTGGTCATCGAGGACGGAGAGTTCGTCGTCTTCGTCGGCCCGTCGGGCTGCGGCAAATCCACCCTGTTGCGTCTGATCGCCGGTCTCGAGGATACCAGCGGCGGCACCATCATCATCGATGGTCGCGACGTCACCGGCGAGGCGCCGGCCAAGCGCAAGCTGGCTATGGTGTTCCAGTCCTATGCGCTCTACCCGCACATGACGGTGGCCAAGAACATCGCCTTCCCGCTGAAGATGGCGGGCGAGGACCAGGCGACCATCGACAAGAAGGTGAAGGACGCCGCGCGGATCCTGAACCTCACCAACTACCTCGACCGCCGCCCCGGCCAGCTCTCCGGCGGCCAGCGGCAGCGCGTCGCCATCGGCCGCGCCATCGTGCGCCAGCCGTCGGCCTTCCTGTTCGACGAGCCTTTGTCCAATCTCGACGCGGCGCTGCGCGGCACCATGCGGCTGGAGATCAGCGAGCTGCATCACCAGCTCAAGACAACCATGGTCTACGTCACCCACGACCAGATCGAGGCGATGACCATGGCCGACAAGATCGTCGTGCTCAATGCCGGCAATATCGAGCAGGTCGGCTCGCCGATGGAGCTCTATAAGACGCCGAAGAACCTGTTCGTCGCCGGGTTCATAGGTTCGCCGAAGATGAACCTGATCGAAGGCGCGCCGGCCGCCAAATATGGCGCCAAGACAGTCGGCATCCGCCCGGAGCATATGAACATTTCGAAGACGTCAGGCGACTGGAAGGCGACGGTCGGGGTTGCCGAGCATCTCGGCTCCGACACGTTTTTGCACGTCCAGGCGGATGGTGTCGGGCAGCTGACGGTGCGTGCCGACGGCGAGTTGGCCGCCCATCACGGCGACACAATCTACCTGACGCCGGAAAAGGCCAAGCTGCATCGTTTCGGCGCCGACGGGAAGGCGATGCTGCAATGAGGCTCCGGGGTAAATCGGCGCTGATTACCGGATCGGCGCGTGGCATCGGCAGGGCGTTTGCCGAAGCCTACATGCGCGAAGGGGCGACGGTCGCGATTGGCGACATCAATCTCGAAGCCGCCGAGAAGACGGCTTCGGAAATCGGCCGCAATGCCTACGCGGTAAAGCTCGACGTCACCGATCTCGCGTCTATCGATGAGGCCGTCAAGGCGGTCGAAGCCAGGGCCGGCGGCCTCGATATCTTGATCAACAACGCTGCTTTGTTCGACTTGGCGCCGATCGTCGAGATCACCAAGACAAGCTACGACAAATTGTTTTCGGTCAACGTCGCCGGCACGCTGTTTACGTTGCAGGCCGCCGCCCGTTCGATGATTGCCCGCGGCAAGGGCGGCAAGATCATCAATATGGCAAGCCAGGCCGGGCGCCGCGGCGAGGCGGTGGTTGCCGTCTACTGCGCCACCAAGGCCGCGGTCATCTCGCTCACCCAGTCGGCAGGGCTCGACCTGATCAAACACCGCATCAATGTCAACGCGATAGCACCGGGCGTCGTCGACGGCGAGCATTGGGACCATGTCGATGCCTTGTTCGCCAAGTTCGAGAACCGGCCGAGAGGCGAGAAGAAGAGGCTGGTCGGCGAAGCCGTGCCTTATGGCCGCATGGGCGCGGCGCAAGACCTCACCGGCATGGCGGTGTTCCTGGCCAGCGATGAGGCCGAGTACATTGTCGCGCAGACCTATAATGTCGATGGCGGCCAGTGGATGAGTTGAGGGGGCGAAGGCGCTCTTCCCCCCGTCTCCTCCACGGGGGGAAGAGCCGTCCCGCTAAAGGGTAAAGCAGATGACCGTGAAACTCTCTTCTTCCATCCTCGCCAAGCTGCCGCCCAAGGTCGCCGGCCCGAAATACGATCGCGCCGCGCTCAAGGCCGGCTTCGTGCATTTCGGCGTCGGCAATTTCCATCGCTCGCACCAGGCCGTCTATCTCGACGACCTGTTCAATTCGGGTGTCGGCCACGACTGGGCCATTGTCGGCGCCGGCGTCTTCGAAGGCGAGAAGGTCGGCCGCGGCAAGCTGCAGGAGCAGGACTGGCTGACCACCGTGGTCGAGCAGGACAGCGGCCATATGAGCGCGCGCGTCACCGGCGTCATGATCGACTTCCTGGTGCCGGGCGATGCGGCCGCAATCGTCGAGCGGCTTGCCGATCCGGCGATCAAGATCGTCTCCCTGACCATTACCGAGGGCGGCTATTTCATCGATCCGGCATCCGGCGTCTTCAATCCGACACATCCCGACATCGTTGCCGACGCTGAGCCGGGGGCGACGCCGAAGACCGTCTTCGGCCTCGTTCTCGCCGGGCTGCTGCGCCGCCGCGCCGACGGTATCGTGCCCTTCACAATCATGTCCTGCGACAACATTCCCCATAACGGCCACGTCACCTCAGATGGCGTCATCGGCCTTGCGCGGCTAATCGACGAAGGTTTGGCAAACTGGGTGAGCGAGAACGTTGCGTTTCCCAATGGCATGGTCGACCGCATCACGCCGGCCACCACCGACCGCGAGCGCGGCATTCTCTCCAGCGAGTTCGGCCTCGACGACAATTGGCCGGTGTTTTGCGAACCGTTCAAGCAATGGGTGCTGGAGGACCGTTTCACCGACGGCCGCCCGCCGCTGGAAAAGGTCGGCGTGCAGTTCGTCAGCGACGTCGCGCCCTATGAGCTGATGAAGATCCGCATCCTCAATGGCGGTCATGCGACCATCGCCTATCCGGCCGGGCTGATGGACATCCATTTCGTCCATGAGGCGATGCAGGAGCCGCTGGTACGCGGCTTCCTCGACAAGCTCGAGCATGACGAAATCATCCCGACCGTGCCGCCGGTTCCGGACACCGATCTCGAAGATTACTACCAGCTCATCGAGCACCGCTTCTCCAATCCGAAGATCGGCGACACCATACGCCGGCTTTGCCTCGACGGCTCCAACCGCCAGCCGAAATTCATCATCCCGACCATCACCGACCGGCTGAAGACTGGCAAAAGTGTCACCGGCCTTGCGCTGGAATCGGCGCTCTGGTGTCGCTACTGCTTCGGCACGACGGATTCCGGTGCCGTCACCGAGCCCAACGACCCGAACTGGGGCCGGTTGCAGGCGACGGCCAAGGCGGCGAGGGACATGCCTGCCGCCTGGCTTGCCATGGAGGACATCTATGGCGATGTCGGCCGCTCGCCGCCGTTCGCTGAAGCCTTCGGCCAAGCGCTGAGACTGCTGTGGGCGGACGGCGCGCGCGCGACACTGACGCGCTATCTCGCCGGCGACCTCTGAAGCCGATCCAGCGCGATGACGCCTGAACTGGTCATTTTCGACTGTGACGGCGTGCTGGTGGACAGTGAGATGCTGTCCGTCTCGGCATTGCTGGAGATGATCGCGCTTGCCGGTGGCAACGTCAGCGAGGACATTGCCTACGAGCACTTCCTCGGCAAGAGCATGAAGAGCGTCCGCGAAATCCTCGCAAGCGACTTCGGGCTCGATCTCACCGAGCAGCATCTGACCGAGATGCGCTCCGAACTGATGCGCAGATTCCGCGAGGAGCTGAAACCGATGCCAGGTATCGCACAGGTCCTGCCGAGGCTCGGCGTACCGTGCTGCGTCGCCTCCTCCGGCACCCTGGAACGCATCCGCTATGCGCTCGACGTCACCGGGTTGCTTGGGCTGCTGGAGCCGCATTTGTTCAGCGCCGCCATGGTGGCGCGGGGCAAACCGGCGCCCGATCTCTTTCTCCATGCAGCAGATAAAATGAGAGCGGCCCCGCGAAACTGCCTCGTCGTCGAGGACAGCCCGGCCGGCATCGAAGCGGCGCGGGCGGCCGGCATGCGCGTCCTTGCCTTCACCGGCGGCTCGCACACCGGCAACCCGGCATTGAAAGCGCGGCTTGCGTCGAGTGAGCCGGACTTTATATTCGCTGACATGCTGCAATTGCCCGATCTGATTGCAGGCCTGGGAGCGAGAGCAAGAACACCTTGACCAACAGTTTCGTTTGCGCGGTCGATGTCGGCACCGGAAGCGCTCGTGCCGGCATTCTCGACACCGGTGGCGCCTTGCTCGGCCGCGCCGAGCACCCGATCGCCATGCAACAGCCAAAGGCCGACCATGCCGAGCACGATTCGCAGGATATATGGTCGGCGGTGTGCATGGCCGTCCGCGCTGCCCGCGAAAAGGCGGGCGTGCGGGCCGAGGATATCGTCGGCATCTCCTTTGATGCCACCTGCTCGCTGGTGGTGCGAGACCGGCAAGGCGGCCAGCTCAGCGTGTCCGTCACTGGTGAAAGGCGCTGGGACACCATTGTCTGGCTCGACCATCGCGCAATTGCCGAGGCCGACGAATGCACTGAAAGCGGCCACGCTGTGCTCGACTATATCGGCGGCGTCATGTCGCCGGAAATGGAGACGCCGAAGCTGATGTGGCTGAAGCGCAACCTGCCCGGAACATGGAACGAAGCCGGCTATCTATTCGACCTCACCGACTTCCTCACCTGGAAGGCGAGCGGCTCGCTCTCCCGTTCACAATGCACGCTGACCGCCAAATGGACCTATCTAGCCCATGAAGCGACCGGCTGGCGGCGCGACTTCTTCGAAGCCGTCGGGCTCGGCGATGTCTTTGAGCACGGCAACCTGCCGGAAAAGGCAAGCCCGGTCGGTGCCGATATCGGCCCGCTCGGCGCGCAAGCCGCGACGGAGCTTGGCCTCACCGAAAAATGCCGGGTCGGCGCCGGCGTCATCGATGCCTATGCCGGCGCGCTTGGCGTGCTCGGCGGTTTCGCCGGTGACGCGACGAACATCGGCCGCCATCTGGCCCTGATTGCAGGTACGTCGAGTTGCGTCATGGCGATGTCGCCCGATCCGCAGCCTTTCGCCGGTGTCTGGGGCCCATATTATGGCGCAGCCCTTCCCGGCCTGTGGCTGTCGGAAGGTGGCCAGTCGGCCACCGGCGCGCTGCTCGACCACATCATCCGCTGGCATGGCGCTGGCGGCGAGCCGGATGCCGCCATGCATGCCAGAATTGCCCGCCGCGTCGCCGAGCTGCGCGCCGCCGAGGGCGACAACCTCGCCGCAAGGCTGCACGTGCTGCCCGATTTTCACGGCAACCGCTCCCCGCTCGCCGACCCGCATGCCGTCGGCGTCATCAGCGGGCTGACGCTGGATGCCTCCTTCGACAGTCTGTGCAAGCTCTACTGGCGCACCGCCGTCAGCGTCGCGCTTGGCGTCCGTCATGTGCTGGAAGCGCTGAACGAGAACGGCTATCTGATCGACACGCTGCACGTCACCGGCGGCCACACCAAGAACCCGCTGTTGATGGAGCTCTATGCCGATGCCACCGGCTGCACGGTGGTCGAGCCGCTGGCGGACGAGGCGGTGCTGCTCGGCACCGGCATGATTGCCGCCACCGCGGCTAGGCTTTTTCCCGATTTGAACGCTGCCTGCGTCGCCATGCAACAGGGCGGCAGGACGCGAGAGCCCAATCCGGCTGCCGCCGGCCGGTTCGATCGCGACTACCGCGTGTTTCTCGAAATGCACAGGCAAAGGCAGGCGCTGGACGCGATCCGATAAATCGGATCGGTTGCTATCTCTGGTTCCAGCGCCGGATGACCGGCTCGTCAAGGTCGTGCTCATAACCGAGCACGCTTATGCTGGCGGTATCCAGCACGAAAAACGCGCCGGCTTGCGGCGGCAGGCCGAGCCAGCGTGCGGCCAGCACTCTAAGGAAATGCGAGCTTGAGAAGACCAGGACATTGCTGCCGACCTCGCGCAACCGGCTGACGATCCGGTCCGCCCTCGAGCCGACATCCGTGGCGGACTCGCCGCTCGGGCAGCCGTCGCGAAAAAGACGCCAGCCGGGGCGCTCGGCGACAATTTGTTTGGTGATCAATCCCTCATAGGCGCCATAATCCCACTCCGCCAGATCGTCCTTCTTCACGCCTGACGAGCCGAAGCCGGCCAGGGCACAGGTGTTGAAGGCGCGCTGCGACGGGCTCGACCACACCGCCGAGAAGGACAGGCCCTTGAGCCGCTCAGCGATCCGCCTTGCCGCTTCCTCGCCGGCCGGCGTCAGCGGTATGTCGGTTCGGCCGGTATGTTTTCCGGACGCACTCCATTCCGTCTCGCCATGCCGAACCAGATAGATTTCGGGAAACGTGCTCATCAGGCTGCCTTTCAAATGGATCTGCCGCGACCATAGCGGCTTCCATAGCCTCTCCAACAGCCTGCATGGAGCTGACTGGCTTAACCCTTCCGCAAGTCAGCCTCTTGCCACCGGTGCCTATTTCATAGACAAACTCGCCGTAATGCGGAATCCGGCCGATCATGGCCGTTTCCGCGCTGAGACGCGGCTTCCGGCTCTTGCCGACGTGCCGCAATCGGATAGGCGGAAAACTAGAATGTCTGCGATCGAAGCCGACGCTCGCGCGCCGGAAAACCTTTGGCGTCGGGAAATCAGGGCGATGCTGGCGCTCGCCTGGCCGATGGTGCTGACCAATCTCGGCCAGACCGCGATGACCGCTACCGACGTCATGATGATGGGACGGCTGGGGCCGGACACGCTGGCCAGTGGTGCGCTTGGTGCCAACCTCTACTTCATGCCGCTCATCTTCGGGCTCGGCCTGATGCTGGCGACCTCGCCGATGATGGCGACGGAGCTCGGCCGCCGTCGGCACTCGGTGCGCGACCTGCGCCGCACCGTGCGCCAGGGTCTGTGGCTGGCGATCCTCATTTGCATTCCGATATGGGCCCTTCTCTGGCACGGCGAGAGCGTGTTGCTGGCCATGGGTCAGGAACCGGCGTTGGCGCACCAGGCCGGCATCTATCTGCGCTGGCTCGAATGGGCGGTGCTGCCCTTTTTCGGCTACATCGTCCTGCGCTCGTTCATTTCGGCGCTGGAGCGGCCGGGCTGGGCACTGATCATCGTTTTCGTTGCCGTCGCCTGCAATGCCTTCTTCAACTGGCTGTTCATGTTCGGCAATCTCGGCATCCCTTCGATGGGCATCGCCGGCTCCGGCCTTGCCACCACTCTGTCCAGCACGCTGATGTTCGCCGGCATGGCGATGGTGGTGATGCTTGAGAAGAAGTTCCGGCGCTATCGTCTGTTCGGACGCTTCTGGCGCGCCGACTGGCCGCGCTTCAAGGGCCTGCTGCGGCTCGGCCTGCCGATCGCCGGCCTGCTGGCGTTCGAGGTGACGATCTTCAACGCGGCCGCCTTTCTCATGGGCCTGATCGATGCGGCTTCGCTTGCCGCCCATGCGATCGCCATCCAGATCGCCTCGGTCACCTTTATGGTGCCGCTCGGCCTCAACCAGGCGGTGACGGTGCGCGTCGGACTTGCCCACGGCGCCGGCAATCCGGAAGGTGTCAGCCGGGCTGGCTGGACCGCCTATGTCGTCGGTGTCTCCTTCATGGCGCTGATGGGGCTGGTGATGATCCTGTGGCCGCATCTCTTGATCGGCGCCTTCATCGATCTGGGCAATCCGGCTAATGCCGAGGTGGTGGCGCTTGCCGTCTCGTTCCTCGCCTTTGCTGCGCTGTTCCAGGTTTTTGACGGTGCGCAGGCGGTCGCCAGCGGCATGCTGCGCGGCCTGCACGACACCAAGGTGCCGATGATCTATGCCGCGATCGGCTATTGGGGCATCGGGCTGCCGCTCGGCGTGCTGCTGGCCTTTCGTTTCGGCTTCAACGGCGTCGGCATCTGGATCGGCCTGTCGTCGGGACTGGCGGTGGTTGCGGCACTCCTGCTGGTGCGCTGGCTGCGGCGTGACAGGATCGCGCCGCCGCTGGTATTCGGGCGTTGAATTGCTGGTCGCCCGCTCAGCGGGCCGCCGCCCGTTGCTCGAGCGAACGTGCGTATTGCGTCAGCGGAAAGCACATGACGAAGAAGATCAGCGCTACCAGCCCATAGACTTTGAACGGTTCGAAGGTCGCATTGTTGATCGCGTTGGATGTCCTCACCAGCTCCTCGAAACCGATGATCGAGGTCAGCGCGGTCGACTTGATCAGCTGCACCAGGAAGCCGACGGTCGGTGCGCGGGTGATCGAAAACGCCTGCGGCAGGATGATCAGCCGGAGTTCATGCAGATAGTGCAGGCCGAGGCTGGCGCCGGCGTCCCACTGGCCGCGCGGCAGCGCATCGACGCCGCCGCGCCAGATCTCGGCGAGATAGGCGCTGGCGAAGAAGGTCAGGCCAAGCACCGCCGCGGTCCACGGCTCGATGCGCAGGCCCAGCATCGGCAAGCCGAAGAACATCAGGAAGAGCTGCATCAGCAGCGGCGTGCCCTGGAAAAGCGCGATGTAGCCGGAGGCAAACCGGCGCGCCCATTTATTCTTGGCGATCCGGAAGAACAGCACGATCATGCCGACCACGGCCCCGCCGACAAACGCGGCCAGCGACAAGAGCACCGTCCAGCGCGCCGCCAGCAGCAGGTTGCGCAGAATGTCCCAGAAGGTGAATTCGATCATGAAACGCCGGCTCCGAGAAGCCGGCGGCCGCCGCCGACCAGCAGCCGGCGCAGCCCAATCGACAGGGCGAGGTAGACCATCGTCACCACGAAATAGGTCTCGAAAGCCCGGAACGTGCGCGCCTGCAGCATGTCGGCTTCATAGGTCAGCTCGCGAACGGCGATCTGCGATACCACGGCGGATTCCAGCATCATGATGACGATCTGGCTGGTCAGCGCCGGATAGATCACCTTGAGCGCCTGCGGCAGCACGATCTTGATGAAGACCTGGCGCGGCCTGAGCCCAAGCGCCAGTGCCGCTTCCGTCTGCCCGGGCGGCACCGCGTCGAGCCCGGCGCCAACGATCTCGATCGTGTAGGCGGCCATGTTGAGCGTCATCGCCAACATGGCTGCCAGCACCGGATCGAGCCTGACGCCGATGCTGGGCAGCCCGAAGAAGATGAAGAACAGCTGCACCAGGAACGGCGTGTTGCGGATCATCTCGACATAGACGCCGATCGCCCGCTTGAGCAGCAGCGGACCGTTCCGCCGCCCTGCCGCGCCGAGGATGCTGAGCAACGTTCCCGCCAGCGTGGTGACAGTGATCAGCAGGATCGTCGTGGCCGCGCCGCGCGCGATCGCCCCTGTTGCCCCGGCAAGCCAGCCGAAGTCGAGGCTATAGGTCACTGGCCGTCAATCCTTGAGATTGGCGGGATCGAGCGGTGTCTTCAGCCAGGCCTTCGAGCTTTCGTCCAGTTTGCCGTCGGCCAGCATCTTGGCGACCGCATCGTTGACCGCTTGCTTGAGGCGGTCTTCCTTCTTGTTGAGGCCGATATGCGAGGGCGAGGTGAGAAGCTGGAATTTCTGCTCCGGCTTCAGTTCCTCCTGCCGGGCGAGCACCTGGGCGCCGACATCGTTGCCGACCACCATCAGTTGGGTCTGGCCCGAGATGAACGCCTGGATGACGGAATTATAGTTGTCGAAACGGCGGATGTCGGCCGAGGCGGGTGCCGCCTCGGTCAGCGAGGTGTCCTCCAGCGTGCCGCGATTGACGGCGATCGACTTGTCGGCAAGGTCTTCCTTGCCTTTGACCGAGAGTGCTGCCGGGCCGATGACGGCGATGTAGTAGGGTGCGTAGGCGGCGGCGAAATCGATTACCTGCTCTCGCTCCTTGGAGTAGCCGACGCTCATCAGCAGGTCGACGCGCTTGTCGGTCAGGTACGGAATGCGGTTCTGGCCGGTCACGCTGACCAGATTGAGCTTGACCTTGAGCTGGTCGGCGATGGATTGCGCCACGTCGATGTCGTAGCCCTTGATGCTCATGTCGGCGCTGGCCGAGGAGAAGGGCGGGAAGTCGGAAAAGATGCCGACATTGATGGCGCCGGCCTTGGCGATGTCGTCGATCGCGTCGGCATTGACGGCCTGCGTGGTGAAAGCAAAACCGGTCGCGCCGAGCACCAGCACGGCGGCGATGGACGATTTGAGTTTCATGTGAAGTGTCATTGTCATTCCCCTGCTGGAAGCTTGTTTGTTTGAGTGCAACCGCCGGCTCCAGCGCGGCGGTCGCCTTTGGATTCTCTGGTGGACCATGATCTTCTCCGAAAACCGGTTCCCACTTTCGGGATCATGGTCGAGCGTGTCAGCCCGCCTTGCCGGTGATTGCCGGGCTGAAGACCATCAGGCTGAGGATCTCGAACAGCACCTGCGCGCCGGCGTGCGCCGTGTTGGTGGTCGCGTCGTACTGCGGTGCCACCTCGACCACGTCGCCGCCGACGATGTTGAGTCCCTTCAGGCCGCGCAGCAGCTCGAGCACTTCGCGCGTCGTCAGCCCGCCGACTTCCGGTGTGCCGGTGCCCGGCGCGAAGGCCGGATCGATGCTGTCAATGTCGAAGGAGACATAGGTCGGGCCGTCGCCGACTATCCTGCGCGCCTTCTCGATAATGGCGGGAATGCCGAGGCCGGTCACCTCTTCGGCATGCACGACGGTCATGCCGGACTCATAGGTGAACTCCCACAGATATTCGGCCGAGCCGCGAATGCCGATCTGGATGGTGCGGCTCGGGTCGAGCACGCCGTCCAGTACCGCGTTGCGGAACGGCCCGCCATGGTGGAACTTGGTCATGTCGAACAGGCCGCTGGTATCGCAATGAGCGTCGATATGGATCATGCCCACCGGCGCCTTCTTGCCGACCGCCTTCAGGATCGGGTGGCTGATCGAATGGTCGCCGCCGACAGACAAGGGTAGGACGCCGGCGTCGACGATCTGGTTGGTGCGGCGTTCGATGTCGTCATGGCTGGTCTCCAGCCGGTAACGGCTCTGGAACGGCACGTCGCCGATGTCGGCGACCTTCAGCTCATGCGTCGGTGCGCATTCCAGCACATGATTGTAGGGGCCGATGCGCTCGATGGCGCGCAACGCCCTTGGCCCGAAACGGGCGCCCGGCCGGTTGGTGACGCCCAGATCCATCGGCACACCGATCATCGCCACCTGCAGATCGCCGAAATCCGGATTGTCGGCGGCGATTTCACGATAGGGCGCCGCGAGGAAGGTCGGGATGCCGGAATAGGGCGCCAGTCGCGTGCCGGTCTTGGAGAAGATCTTGTCGGCGACACGCTGGAATTTCGGGTCGAACATTTCGCCGCCATGGCTCTCGCCGTATTTGCGGCGCAATGCTTCGAGCTTGCCGCGGTCGTAACCCATGTCGGTCCTCCATGGCTGGTGCGGCGCGCGGGCGGCGGCCTCGATAGCCGCAGCCGCCGGCTGCCTGCAGATTTCACGTCTTGATGCAATGCCTGGGCAAAGTGTCCCGTAGCTGCATTGAAAAATCAATTGATATTGTTAGTGTGTTATCTGTGAGAAAATCTCACAGAGCCCAGGGTCCAAATGGCCAAGCGTTTGCCACCGCTCAACCCGCTGCGCGCCTTCGAGGCGACGGCGCGCCACGCCTCGCTGAGCAAGGCGGCGGCTGAGCTCAACGTCACCCACGGCGCCATCAGCCATCAGATCAAGGCGCTCGAGCAATCGTTGGGTGTCAAGCTGTTCGAGCGTGCCGGTCAGCGGGTGAAGCTGACGCCGCACGGCGCCGAGTTGCTGCCGGCGGTGTCGACCGCCTTCGACGGCATTGCCGCCGCCACGCAGCGCATGACGAGACCGGCCAGCACCGGCGTTCTCTCTGTATCCTGCGTGCCGGCGCTACTGTTGCTGTGGATGATCCCGCGGCTGGGCAGCTTCACCTCGCAATATCCGGATATCAGGCTGACGCTGATCCCATCCAATGATGCCAAGGACGTCCGCGCACCGCACATCGATGTCTGCGTGCACTATGGTGACGGCAGCTGGACCGACTGCTGGATGCGCAAATGGTCGGGCCTCGAACTGTTCCCGGTGGTCAGCCCGACGCTGATCAACAACCGCCCGATCCGCACCGTCCGCGACCTCGCCGATCACGTCTTCCTGCATGGCGACGACGGCCGCGAATGGCATACCTGGCTGGCCGCCGCCGACGCACTGGACCTCGAGCGCGGCCGTCGCCATCATCTCGGCGATGCGCGGATGGCGACCGAGGCCGCGGTTCACGGCCATGGCGTGGCGCTCGGCGATACGGTGACGGCAAGCGGACTGCTCGCCAGGGGACTGCTTGTCGCCCCGTTCAGTCTTTCCGTGCCGGCCGTCGACGATTTCTACGTCGTCTGCCGCAACGAGATGCGGTCGGCGCCGATCGTGCAATTGTTCATCGACTGGCTGTTTGCCGAGAAAGAACAGGCCGACCGCCGCGCTGACGCACCGGTGGCAGGCCGCATCGGCATTCGCCGCAAGCGTCCGGCGCTCAAGGTGGTCGGCGCCAAGACCGCATCCTGAGGCGGAAACTGCCGTAGGCGCCGCTTGCAGCAGGGGCTTCTTTTTGTCGGGCCAGCCCGCAAAGCGGGAGGCGCGTTCAAAAATTCGATGCTAAGAGGCATTTGGAGCAATTCCAGGAAAAGTGCGCAGCGGTTTTCCGTCCGGAATTGCGCTAGACAAAAGCTAGAGCGAGCAACGAAGGCGCATTAAGCGATGGCAAAGACCGATATAGCGCGGCGCGTCTACAATCACACCTGGAAGCTCGACCCGATCGTCCGCAGCTTGCTCGACACCGATTTCTACAAGCTTCTGATGCTGCAGATGATCTGGGGCATGTATCCCAAGGTCGACGCCACCTTCTCGCTGATCAACCGCACCACCTCGGTCCGCCTTGCCGAGGAGATCGATGAGACGGAGCTGCGCGAGCAGCTCGACCATGCCCGCACCTTGCGCTTCTCTAAGAAAGAGATGATCTGGCTCGGCGGCAACACCTTCTATGGCCGCAAGCAGATATTCGAACCGGAATTCCTCGCCTGGCTGGAAAATTTCCGGCTGCCCGAATACGAGCTTTCCAAGCGCGACGGCCAATACGAACTCGCCTTCAGCGGTCCGTGGATGTACACGACGCTGTGGGAGATCCCGGCGCTGGCAATTATCAATGAACTTCGATCTCGCGCGGCCATGCGGGCGTTCGGGCCGTTCGCGCTCGACGTGCTCTATGCCCGCGCCAAGGCCAAGATGTGGGCCAAGACCGAGCGGCTGAAGGCGCTGCCCGGCATCCGCATCTCGGATTTCGGCACCCGCCGCCGTCATTCCTTCCTGTGGCAGCGCTGGTGCGTCGAAGCGTTGAAGGAGGGCATCGGCGAGGCCTTCACTGGCACCTCCAACGTGCTGCTCGCCATGGACAACGATCTCGAGGCGCTCGGCACCAACGCGCATGAGCTGCCGATGGTGTTCGCCGCGCTCACCAATTCGGAAAAGGAATTGAAACGGTCGCCCTACAACGTGCTGCAGGACTGGCAGCGCTACTACGGCGGCAACCTGCTGATCGTACTGCCGGACACCTTCGGCACCGCGGCGTTCCTGCGCGATGCACCGGACTGGGTCGCCGACTGGACCGGCTTCCGCCCCGACAGCGCGCCGCCGATCGAAGGCGGCGAGAAAATCATTTCCTGGTGGCGCGAAAAGGGCAAGGACCCCAAGCAGAAGCTGCTCATCTTCTCGGATGGGCTGGAGGTCGAGACCATCGAGGAAACCTATCGCCATTTCCGCGGCAAGGTGCGCATGTCCTTCGGCTGGGGCACCAACCTGACCAACGATTTCGAGGGCTGCGCGCCGACCGAGACCAACCGGCTAGACGCCATCTCGCTGGTCTGCAAGGTCACCGAAGCCAACGGCAGGCCGGCGGTCAAGCTTTCCGACAATCCGGCCAAGTCGACTGGCGACGAGAAAGAGATCGAGCGCTATTTGCGCATCTTCGGCCAGAAGGACCGCGTGGAGCAGTTGGTGAAGGTGTGAAGTAGGGGAACTCTTGCGTAGTATGAGTTCCTTCGCGCCCCCCTCTGTCCTGCCGGACATCTTCCCCGCGAGGGGGGAGATTGCGCCCTCATTGCTGCTTTCGCCAATTGCTGAAGTTGCAGAAGGAGAGCCGACGGCGGAACCGCCGATCTCCCCGCTTGAGATGTCCGGCAGGACAGAGGGGGGCGCTGTAGAGCGCTGCATTTCGGCAATCAGGCCCTTTCCCGGCCTCGTCGCTTCCTTGGAATTCCCATCCACGCCCGCCTTCGCCCACGCCTCCGACCGCGGCCATGTCCTGCTGCTTCCCACCGGCTACTACGTCGTCGGTGGCGCGCTCGCGGTTGCCGCCAGCTTCCTTGTCCTGGCTCTACTGCCGCCGGACTCCCTCGACCGCTTCTGGCGCAAACGCCTGCCGCTTTTTACCTTCGGCGACGGCGCGCGGACTGCCGTCAGCCTGGTATCCTTTGTCGGCTTTGCAATTCTGATTGCCGCCGGCCTGTTCGGCAGCCGCGATCCGCTTTCCAATCCGCTGCCGCTGACCGTGTGGACGCTGCTCTGGGTTGGCCTGGCTCTGTTGCAGGGGCTCGCCGGCGATCTCTGGTCGTGGCTCAACCCCTGGTACGGGCCATGCCGCGTCGCCTCGCGCCTGTCCGGCAGAACGCAGCCGAATCTGCTCCCCCAACGGCTCGGCTATTGGCCGGCTTTCCTGCTGTTCTTCGCCTTCGCCTGGTTCGAGCTGATCGACCCTGCGCCAGACGATCCGGCGCGGCTGGCCTGGGCCGCCGGCGCCTATTGGCTGCTGACCTTTGCCGCTATGCAGGTCGTCGGATACCGCGACTGGAGCCTGCGCGGTGAGTTCCTGACGGTGTTCTTTTCCATGGTAGCGCACTTCGCCATCATCGAGCGCAACGAAGACGGCCGGCTCAAACTCTGCTGGCCGGGTGCCAAGCTGCTCGGTGGCGCGCCGCTACCGCTCAGCGGCGTCGCTTTCCTGCTGCTTGCGCTGTCGTCTGTGTCCTTCGACGGCCTGTCGAAAACCTTCTTCTGGCTAGGCTGGTTCGGCATCAATCCGCTGGAGTTTCCTGGACGCACCGCTTTGATCGGCATCGGCAGTTTCGGTCTTGTGCTGAGCTTTGCCGTGCTTGCGGCCGTGTTCGCGCTAGCCGTCTTTCTTGGCCAGCACCTTGCCGGCAGCAACCATTCGCTCGGTCACGCCGCCGGGCTTTTGGCCTGGTCGATCGTACCGATCGCGCTCGCCTACCACTTCGCGCATTATCTGACGGCGCTGCTGGTCGACGGCCAATATGCAATTGCCGCTCTCTCCGACCCGTTTGCGTTTGGCTGGAACCTGTTCGGTACCGCAGACATGTCAATTGAAGCCGGCGTTGTCGCCGGCGCCGGCTCGGCGTGGTGGCTGTGGAACCTCCAGGCCGGCGTCATCATTGGCGGCCACATGCTTGTTGTGCTTGTCGCCCATGGCTTGGCCTGGCGGCTGCACGCCATTCCGGCTCGCGCCGCGCTCAGCCAGTTCCCGCTCACCGTGCTGATGATCGCCTACACCGTCCTCGGCCTATGGCTGCTTGCGACGCCGAGCGCCGGATGAACGAGGTGTGCGATGGCAGTCAATCGAACCTTGGGGAAAGCTCGCTTGCCACGTCAGAGCTTTGGTGATTTAGTTTGTACACATGCAATTTTCGCCCCTCTTAACAAGAGTGGCCTGCCTGCTACAGCCATTGGTCAAAGCTCAAAAACAAGGGGAACTGCCGTGACTGACAAGAATGGGTTTTTCGATCTCTCCAGATCCGCTCTCACCCGCCGCACGGCGCTGAAGGGCCTTGCCGCCGGCGCCGGTCTTGCCGTCGCGCCGGGTTTCGTGCGTTACAGCCAGGCGCAGAACTCGGCGCCGATCAAGATCGGCTTCCAGTCGCACCGCACCGGCATCGGCGCCGCCTATGGCCGCTGGTACGAGAAGACCACAGCGGCTGCCGTCAAGGCGATCAACGATGCCGGCGGCATCAACGGCCGACCCGTCGAGGTGATCATTGAGGATGACGGCACCGATCCCGGCCGGGGAGCCGAAGTCGTCGGCAAGTTCGCCTCTCAGCACAAGACCGATATCGTCTACGGCACGCTGTTTTCGCATGTCGTCATCGGCTCGGCGCCGGCCGCCGGCGAGGCCAAGATGCCCTATTTCGTTGTCAGCGAAGGCCACCACGTCGCCTCGACCAAGTTGAACCGCTACGTGTTCCAGCCCGGCATCACCGATGTGAAGAGCCAGATCCAGTCGATGGCGCCGTGGATTGCCGCCAATGCCGGCAAGAAGGTGACGCAGATCTTCCCCGATTTCGCTTTCGGCTACGACCATCGCGACTACCTGCCGCCGGCCCTGAAGGCGCAAGGCGCCGAGGTCATTGCGCAGATCGCGATTCCGCCGACGGAATCCTCCTTCACCAAATATTTCCCGCAGATCCCCGCAGAGACCGAGGTGATCTACCACGTCATGGTCGGCCCGGCGGTGCTCACCTTCGTCAAGGAGCTCGGCGAGTTCTACGGCTCCAATCGGCCGCAATTGTTCGGCTTCATCGATTCGCTCGAAGCCACCGACATCAACAGCCCCGGCCTCGAATTCCTCGACGGCAGCCATTTCTGGGAAGGCTCGCCGCGTTATGCGCAGCCCGATGACTCCCCTGCGCAGAAAGCCTACCGCGCCGCCGTCGGCATCGACGACAATGGTGCCGCCGTCGGCGACCCCAAGGACGTCTCCACCGCCGCGCACATGTTCGGCTGCTGGGAAACGCTCTACGTCGTCAAGAAGGCGATGGAGGATGCCGGCTACAAGGGCCCGGAAGACCGCGCCAAGCTGGTCGAGGCGACCGAGGCGTTGACCGAGTTCGCCGAGGGGCCGGAGCACCCGCAAGGGCCGAAAACCTTCAACGGCAAGATCCACCAGTGCTTTGGCATCCAGAACATCTCCAAGGTTGAAGGCGGCCGGCTGAATGTCGTCCACAAGACCAAGATCGAGGACGGCCTCTACGAGCCTGAGGGGGATTACACGACGCAGACGCTGTGAGCTTGGCTGCTGCAGCAAGCGTGAGCGCCAAGATACCCCCCTCTGGCCAGAGGGGGGTGCTTCGCGCATCCGCCGGTGCTTAGGCGATGCACTTCGGACCTCACCTGCTCCTCGCCGCCCTCGAAGGCCTCGTCACCTCCGCCGTGCTGGCGCTGACGGCGCTTGGGCTGTCGCTGGTGTTCGGCGTCATGCGCGTCGTCAATGTCGCGCATGGCGAGTTCTTCATGCTGGGCGCGGTGCTTGCCTGGGCGATCTCAACGGCGATATCCGGCCATCCGGCGCTCGGCTTCCTGGCCGCCCTGGTGCTGGCGCCGCTGATCGTCGGCCTGATCGCGCTGCTCGCCGAACGGCTGGTGCTGCGCCGGCTCAACTACAATCCGGAAGCCACCATCGTCGCCACCATCGGCATGCTCTACATCATCCAGCAACTGGCGCTGACCTTCTACGGCCCGGAGGCGCGGCCGGTGGAGCCGCCGTTCAGCTACCGCATCCTCCTGCCGTGGTTCGGCTATTCCGGCTACAAGCTGTCGATCATCGCCGCGTCGGCGCTGCTGCTGGTCGCGACCTGGCTGGTGCTGACGCGCACGAAAATCGGCCTCGTCATGCGCGCCACGCAATATGACAGCGAGACGGCGCAGGCCTTCGGCATCCCGGTGACCAGAGTCTATGCCGGTGTTTTCGCGCTCGGCGCCATGCTGGCTGCTGTCGCCGCGGTGCTGATCGTGCCGATCAGCCAGGCCCACTATCTGATGGGACAGGACCCGCTGTTGCTGTCGTTCATCGTCGTCATCATCGGCGGCCTCGGCTCGCTGCGCGGCACGGTCGTCGCCGCGGTGCTGATCGGCCTTTCCGACGGCATCATCTCGGTGTTCTTCTCACCGACGCTGGCCAAGATCATCGCCACCTTGCTCGTCGCCATGGTGCTGGTGTTCCGGCCGCAGGGCCTATTCGGGACGACATCGCGATGAAGGATGCTTCGCCGGCAAAGCCATATGCGCTGCACCTCGGCGTCATCGCCCTGCTTTTCGGGCTTAGCTTCGTCCTGCCGGAATACCATCACGGCCTGCTCGCCCGCATCATGGTGCTGGCGGTCTTCGCCATGGGCTACAATCTGCTGTTCGGCTATGTCGGGCTGCTCAGCCTCGGCCATGCCATGTTCTTTTCAGCCGGGCTCTATGGCGCCGGCCTTGCCGTCATCCATCTCGGCTGGAGCGTACCGGCCGCCTTCGCAGCCGGGCTTGCCTACGGCGCGCTTCTCGCGCTGGTGATCGGGCTGCTGGCGCTGCGCACCTCCGGCGTCGCCTTCATGATCGTCACCATGATGTTCGCTCAGGTATTTTATCTCGTCATTCTTTATTTCGCTGCCTGGACCGGTGGCGACCAGGGCATGGTCGTGCCGCAGCCGATGCGTGTCCTTGTCCTGGGCAGCACGTCACTCGACCTCACCAACCCGACCGTGCGCTATATGAGCGCGCTGGCACTGTTCTCGATCGTGCTGCTCATAAGCCTGGCGATAGTCCGCTCCGGCTACGGTCGCGTGCTGGTCGCCATCCGCGAGAACGAGGAGCGGACCAAGATGCTTGGCTACGACACGTTCTCCAGCAAGCTCGCCGCCGTCGTCATCTCCGGCAGCATCTGCGCGGCTTCCGGCGCGGCCTATGCGCTGCTGTTCGGCTATGTCGGCTCGAGCTTCGCCTCGGTGCAATACTCCATCCTGCCGCTGCTCTGGGTGCTGCTGGGCGGTGCCGCCACCACGCTCGGTCCGCTGATCGGCACGCTGTTCATGTATTATGTCATCGACGTCGCCAGCGGCTACACCTCGGCCTATCTGCTGGTCGTCGGCATAGCGCTCATCCTGCTGGTGCTGTTCTTCCCGAGAGGCATTCTCGGCAGCATCCGCCAGCGCTGGCTCGGGTGGTTGCCATGATGCCGCTGCTCACCACCAAAGGCCTGTCGCGCAGTTTCGGCGGCTTGCGTGCCGTCGACGGCGTCGACTTCGCGCTGATACCGGGCGAGATTCGCGCCATTATCGGCCCCAACGGTGCCGGCAAGACCACCTTCGTCAGCCTGGTCAGCGGCCGCATCCAGCCCTCGTCGGGCATGATCGTCTTCGACGGCGCCGACATCACCAGCCTGCCTGCCTACGCCCGGGTTCGCCTCGGCATCGCCTATACGTTCCAGATCACCAGCGTCTTTGCCAATCTCAGCGCCTACGACAATGTTGCCCTGCCGGTGCAGCGCACGCTGACCGACGGCCGCTCGAAGGGCGCGGTTCACACCGGCGTCATGGCGGCTCTCGAGCGCACCGGCCTTGCCGACCGGGCGCAAATGCCTGCCGGGCAATTGTCCTACGGTCACCAGCGGTTGCTGGAAGTGGCAATGGGACTGGCACTGAAGCCGCGGCTGCTGATCCTCGACGAACCGACGCAAGGGCTTGCCGACAGCGAGATCGACAATTTCATCGAGCTGGTGCGCGAGATCGCCGATAGCGCCACCGTGCTTTTGATCGAGCACAACATGCCGGTGGTCATGCGGCTCGCCGACCGCATCACCGTCTTCAACGCCGGCAGGATCTTGGCTGAAGGCACGCCCGAGCAGATCCGCGCCAATGCCGCGGTGCAGGACGCCTATCTGGGGACGACCCATGGCTGAGGCCCAGTCCAAGGCACTGACGATCTCCGGGGTCGACTGCTTCTATGGCGAGGTCCAGGTGCTCTATGGCCTCGATCTTGTGTTGAACGAGGGCGAAGTGCTCTGCCTGTTCGGCCGCAACGGCGCCGGCAAGACGACGACGCTGAAGGCAATCATGGGCCTGGTGCCGGTAAGCTCCGGCTCGATTCGGCTCGAAGGGCGGGAATTGAGCGGCTTGCCGGCGCACGAGGTGCCCAAGGCCGGCGTCGCCTACGTGCCGCAGGGCCGGCGGCTGTTCGCCGAGATGACGGTGGCGGAAAACATCGAGATCGGCCTGATGGCCCGCAACAAGGGCAAGGCGACGCGCGAGAACGTGCTCGATCTCTTCCCGCTGTTGCGCCAGCGCCTCAGGCAGCGTTCGGGCACGCTGTCCGGCGGCGAGCAGCAGATGCTGGCCATGGCCCGCGCCCTGTGTCTGGAACCGCAGGTGCTCCTGCTCGACGAACCGACCGAAGGGCTGATGCCGTCGATGATCGCCAAGATCCGCGAAACCGTGTCGAAGCTGCGTGCGCTTGGCGTGTCGACAATTCTTGTCGAGCAGCGCGTCGATGCCGTGCTGTCGGTCGCAGACCGCGTTTGTTTCATCGAAAACGGCCGCAACCGCGAGACGGTCGATGTCGAGGAACTGCGTTCCGATCCCTCCGCGGTCCGTCGCTATGTCGGCGTCGGCTGATCAGGCAAAGAACAGCAAGCCGGCAAGCAGGAATGTCGGGATCAGCACCGCGCCCGACCATGCCATATAGCCAAAGAAGCTCGGCATCTTGATGCCGCGATGCCTGGCAATGGCATAGACCATGAAATTCGGCGCATTGCCGACATAGGTGTTGGCGCCCATGAACACCGCGCCTGCCGAGATCGCCGCCAGCGTCGAGGCGAGCTCGGTCATCAGATGCTGCGCATCGCCGCCAGCCAGCTCGAAGAACACCAGATAGGTCGGCGCATTGTCGAGGAAGGACGACAGCGCTCCGGTCAGCCAGAAATAGGCAAGGTTGTCCGGCGCGCCGGTCGGCGAACTGACCAGCAGCACCAACGGCGCCAGCGCGCCATCGAGCCCGGCCCGCAAGATGGCGACGACCGGCACGATGCAGATGAAGATGCTGGCGAACAGCTTCGCCACCTCGGCAATCGGCCCCCAGTTGAAGGCGTTTGCGCCGCGAAACTCCTTCGGCGAGACGACAAGCGAAGTGAAGGCCAGTATCAGGATGGCGGCGTCGCGCACCAGATTCTGCAGCTCGAGGCTGACGCCCTGAAAAGAGAAACTCACTCCCGGCTTCCAGGCAGCGGAAATCAGGATCGCGGCGATTACGCCGGCCAGCAGCGGAATGTTGGCCAGGCCGCGAATGCGCACCTTGCTGTCGGGCGTCGGATCCTTGATCTTCGGCGCGCCTTCCTCCCGGCGATGCATGATGATGTCGATCGCCAGGAAAACAGCCAGCACCACGCCGGCGACGAACAGCATCTCGGGCAGCAGGTGAACTGTCGTCCAGAAGAAATCGACGCCGCGCAGAAAGCCGACGAACAGCGGCGGATCGCCCAGCGGCGTTAGCGACCCGCCGATGTTGGACACCAGGAAGATGAAAAAGATGACGACATGGGCGTTGAAGCGCCGGTTGTCGTTGGCGCGGATGAGCGGCCGGATCAGGATCATCGAGGCGCCGGTTGTGCCAATGATCGAGGCAAGCAGCGCCCCTCCCAGCAACAACCCGGCATTGACCAGCGGCGTGCCGTGTATGTTGCCGGCAACGAAGATACCGCCCGAAATGGTGAACAGCGCAAACAGCAGGATGATGAACGACATGTATTCCGTGAGCAGCGCATGCAGCACCGCCTGCGTGGCGGACGGGATGCCGAAGGCGATGGCCAGCGGCCCGATCACCAACGCTGCCCAGAAGGCAGCGATCTTGCCGTAATGGTGCTCCCAAGCATGATGGAACAGCAGCGGGCCGGTCGCGATGCAAAGCAATAGCCCGGCAAACGGCAGCACCCACCAAAGCGACATGGCGGCGCCCGGCAATTCGTGCGCTTCGGCCGCGAGAACCGCTCTCGGAGAAAAGATTGCTGCAATAAGTGCAGCACTTGCCGTCAACGCCGCAAACCGCATGAAGCCCCTCAAAAGTCTGTCAGGTTCGGCTGGATGACGTTCAAATCAGTGTCACGCCGGCATCGCGCATCCGGCCCAGCATCCTCTCCACGGAGCCGTTGAGATCGATGCCGCGGCAGGCGTCGAGCCGCACGGACGTCTCAAAACCGAGCTTGACCGCGTCGAGCGCCGAAAAGGCGACGCAGAAATCCGTCGCCAGGCCGACCAGGGTCAGCGTCTCGATGTTCCGATCCCGGAGATAGCCGGCAAGGCCGGTCGGCGTCGTCCGGTCGTTCTCGAAGAATGCGGAATAGCTGTCGATCGCAGGACGGAACCCCTTGCGGATCACCAGCTCGGCCTTGCTCCAGGCGAGGCCCGAATGGAAATCCGATCCCAGGCTGCCCTGGATGCAGTGATCCGGCCACAGCGTCTGGTGGCCATAAGGCACGTCGATCGTTTCGAACGGGTGCTTGCCGGGGTGGCTGGAGGCAAAGCTCGAATGGCCGGCAGGGTGCCAGTCCTGCGTCAGCAGGACGTGCTCGGTCCGCCGGATTAGGTCATTGACCAACGGCACGATTTCGTCGCCACCGGCCACTTCAAGGGCGCCACCCGGGCAGAAATCGTTCTGCAGGTCGATAACGACAAGCGCTTCGTCGGCCATGGAGCCTCCTTATTTTCTTGGTCTTGAGCTTAGGCTCCAATAAAAACGCGACCGGACGCAGAAACTTGACCAGATGGCCGGCTGCGTCAACCTCTCATGGCATAACAAATGCATTCCGGATGCACCGGTGCCAACAGTCGTGCAAACTCTGGCTTTGACAATTCCTGCCGGCTTGATATCATTTGCACACGAATGAATTTCCTGCCTTGAATGCTCGGGAAAATCTTTCGGCAGGATCCCCTCTCGGGAAGCCCATTCTGGGAAGGCAAAGCGTGATCCGTTACGCAAAACCCACCACGGTCGACGACGCCCTCGCTTTGCTGGGCGAAGGGCAATGGCGCATCCTCGCCGGCGGCACCGACTTCTATCCGGCACAGGGCAGCAAGCCTTTCCGCGACAATGTCCTCGATATCAATGGGCTGGTGGCATTGCGCGGCATTGCCGAAGCCGAAAACCATTGGCTCGTCGGCGCGCGCACCACCTGGACCGATCTCGTCCGCCATCCTCTGCCGGCGGCTTTCGACGCGCTGAAGCAGGCGGCGCGGGAAGTCGGCTCGGTGCAGATCCAGAACGTTGCCTCGATTGCCGGCAATCTCTGCAACGCCTCGCCGGCCGCCGATGGCGTGCCGGCGCTGCTGGTGCTCGATGCCGAAGTCGAACTGCGTTCCGCTGTGGCGACCCGGCATCTGCCCCTTGCAGAGTTCATCCTCGGCAACCGTCGCACCGCACTGCAGCCCGGCGAAATGGTCACGGCAATCCGCATTCCCAAACCCGCGACCGCCGGCAGCTCCGCCTTCGTGAAACTCGGCGCGCGGCGGTATCTCGTCATCTCCATCGCCATGGCCGCCGCACGCCTGGCCGTCGAAGATGGAATGGTCAGGAACGCGGCCGTCGCCGTCGGTTCCTGCTCGGTTGTCGCCAGGCGCCTGGCGGGTGTCGAGGCGGCGCTACGCGGCCGGCCCGTCGGCCCAGCGCTGGCCACTGCGATCCAATCCGCACCGATGGACGAGCTGTTGCCGATCGGCGACGTGCGCGGCAGCGCCGAATATCGGCTGGACGCTGCGCGCGAGATCGTCGCCCGCGCCGTGCTTGGTGCGATGGGCGCTGTTCCCGGCGAAAGGGCGGCGGCCTGATGGGCATGGAGCGCGCCGACATCGCCTTCGAAGTCAACGGCGCCGCCGTCAGCGTTTGTGTGCCGCCGGTGCGGCGGCTGTCCGCGGTGCTGCGCGACGAGTTGCGGCTGACTGGCACCAAGATCGGCTGTGATGCCGGCGACTGCGGCGCCTGCACGGTGCTGGTCGACGGCGAGCCGGTCTGCGCCTGCCTGATTCCCGCGGCTTCCGCCTCCGGCACCGTGGTGACGACCGTCGAAGGCCTCGCCAATGGCCGGCTGTCGGGGCTGCAGGCCTCGTTTCTCAGCCATGGCGCAGCGCAATGCGGCGCCTGCACGCCCGGCCTGCTGGTCGCCGCAACGGCACTCCTGGACAGGACGCCTTGCCCGAGCGAGGCCGAAACGCATGATGCGCTGGGCGGCGTGCTCTGCCGCTGTACCGGCTACCGCAAGATCGTCGCCGCGGTGATGGATGCTTGGCGCCACGCCGACGGCCTCGATCAGCACATGCCATCCTCTGGCCATGCCGTCGGCTCCTCCCCGATCCGCCTCGATGGCCTGCCGAAAGTCACCGGCGACGAAAAATTCGGCGGTGATTCTTTCCCGGCCGACGCATTGTCGGTGCTGGTGGTCCGCTCGCCGCATTATCATGCCGCTTTCACTTTTGGCGACCTCGGCAGTTGGGTGAAATCCCGTCCCGGCATTGCCGGCGTCTTCACCGCCGCTGACATTCCGGGAAAGAATTGTTTCGGCGTCATCGCGCCCTTCGCCGACCAGCCGGCGCTGGCCGAAGGGGTTTCGCGCTTTCGCGGTGAGGCGGTGGCCCTGGTTGCCGGCGAACGCGAGGCTATCCTCGATCTCGACCTTGCCGATTTGCCTGTCAGTTGGACCGAGTTGCCGCATTTTCTGGAAACTGGCGAAGCGCAGGCCGGCGGCGCGCAACTGGTCCATGAAAACCGGCCCTCGAACCTGCTCACCTCCGGCTTCGTCGAGCGTGGCGACCCCGAAGCCGCGCTCGCCGGTGCGGCTTTCGTCGTTTCCGGCGCCATCGACACTTCCTATGTCGAGCACGCCTATATTGAACCGGAAGCCGGCTATGCCTTCATGGACGGCGACACGCTGGTCGTCGTCGCCTGCACGCAGGCGCCCTATATGGACCGCGACGACACGGCAAAAGTGCTCGGCCTTGCCCCGGAACAGGTGCGCATCGTGCCGACCGCCACCGGCGGCGGCTTCGGCTCCAAGCTCGACGTCTCGCTGCAACCGCTCATCGGCCTCGTCGCCATGAAAACCGGCCGGCCGGCGGCGCTCGCCTACAGCCGCACCGAATCGATGATCTCGACCACCAAGCGCCATCCGGCTCTGATGAGAGCGAGCATCGGCGCCCATGCCGACGGCCGTGTCACCGGCATGGTCTTCGCCGGCGATTTCAACACCGGCGCCTATGCCAGCTGGGGGCCGACGGTCGCCAACCGCGTGCCGGTGCACGCCTCCGGCCCCTATGCGACGCCGAACTATCGCGCCGAAGGCCGCGCCATCCACACCAACGGCCCGATTGCCGGCGCCTTTCGCGGTTTCGGCGTGCCGCAGGCGACGATCATGCAGGAGACCCTCTATGACGACCTAGCCGACAAGCTCGGCATGGATCGGCTCGCCTTTCGCCTGAAGAACTGCCTTCGGAACGGATCCGAAACAGTCACCGGCCAGCGGCTCGAGTCGGGCGTCGGCATCGCCGACTGCCTCGAGGCCCTCCGTTCACATTGGCAGCGTGCCGTTCGCGATGCCGAAGCGTTCAATGCCGGTAGCAGCATCAAAAAACGCGGCGTCGGCATCGCTTCTTGCTGGTACGGCTGCGGCAACACCTCGCTGCCCAATCCGTCGACCATCAAGGTCGGCATCTCGGCATCGGGCGCAGTCGTCCTGCATCAGGGTGCGGTCGATATCGGGCAAGGCTCGAACACTGTCATCGCGCAGATCTGCGCCGATGCGTTGGGTCTTCCGCTCGAAAAATTCCTGCTGAAAGGCGCCGACACGGCGATCACCCCCGACGCCGGCAAGACCTCGGCCTCGCGCCAGACCTTCGTCACCGGCAAGGCCGCCGAAAAGGCCGGCCGCGCCTTGCGCGAGGAGATCTTGCGTTTCGCCAATGTCTCGGAAAAGGCGGCGATTGCGCTGGACGGCACAAGCCTGAGCATCAGGGAAGGCGAAGCGACCCGCCGCGTCGATCTTTCCTCGCTGAAGGCAGACCCCGAAGGCTTTGTCTTTCGCGCCGAGGAAAGCTACGACCCGCCGACGCTGCCGCTCGATGCCAAGGGCCAGGGCAAGCCTTATGCCGTCTATGGCTATGGCGCGCAGATCGCCGAACTGGAGGTCGACCTCAGGCTCGGCACCGTGAAGCTTATAAAAATCACCGCCGCTCACGATGTCGGCAAGGCCATCAACCCTTTACTGGCAGAGGGCCAGATCGAGGGTGGCATCGCCCAGGGCATCGGCATGGCGCTGATGGAGGAATTCATCCCCGGGCGCACCGAAAACCTGCACGACTATCTGATCCCGACGATCGGCGACGTGCCACCGATCGAGACCATCCTGATAGAAGTTCCGGATCCGGAAGGACCCTTCGGCGCCAAGGGTTTGGGCGAGCATGTGCTGATCCCGACGGCGCCGGCGATCCTCAACGCCATCCGCCACGCCACCGGTGTGCTGGTCACCAAAATTCCGGCGACGCCGACCCGCATCCGCGCCGCCATCCTCGACAAGGAGGCGCGCCGATGAGCGAGCTTGCCGAACGCTTCGAGACCCACGATCCCGGCGAGAAGCTGGTGGCCGAGAAGATCCGCTGCGATGCCTGTCCAGTCATGTGCTACATCGCCGATGGCCGCACCGGCGCCTGCGACCGCTACGGCAATGTTGGCGGCAGGATCGTGCGGATGGATCCACTGACCATCCTCGACCACGCGGCCGAGACCGGCGCCGCAATCGTACCCTTTGCCGAAGAAGGCGAGGCATGGGACGGCGAACTGGTCAACACCGGCCGCCGCTTCGTCACCGCCATCGGCGCCGGCACCACCTATCCCGATTACAAGCCGGCGCCCTTCATCGTCAGCCAGGAGGTCGAGGGCGTCGATCTGGTCACCGTCGTCACCGAGGGCATCTTCTCGTATTGCGGCGTCAAGGTGAAGATCGACACCGACCGTCATATCGGCCCCGAAACGGCTACGGTCCGTGCCCAAGGCGAGGCGATCGGCCATGTCACGACCGGCGAATACGGCTCGCAGATGCTGTCGCTGGGCGGCGTACATCATCTGACCGGCGGCTCGAAGGCTGAAGGGCGCGCCACCTGCGACGCCATGCTCGCCCTGTGCAACCGCAAACCGGTTGAACTCGTCATCGACGGCGGCGCCACCGTCATCGTCGAAGCCGGCAAGCCGCCGGTCATCGACGGCAAGCTCGAGCAGCGCATGCGCGTCGGCTGCGGTTCGGCTACCATAGGCATGTTCGCGACCCAATGGCGCGGCCTTGTCGACGAGGTGGTGGTGGTCGATGACCACATCACCGGCGTCGTCTCCGAGCATCAGGCCGGCAAGGTGCTTGGCTGGCAGGATACCGGCATCAAGATCATCGGCCGCCGTTCGACGCCGGGCCGTTATTTCAAGGTGTCGGAGCCCGGCCTCGGCTGGGGCGGCACCAGCATTTCCGACCCGCTGTCGATCCTTGGTGAATGGAACGCCAAAAAGGGTGCGCGCCCCGGCATGTCGCTGCTGATGGTCTCGACCACTGGTGAGCAATTCGCCTATTACGAGCTCGACGACGAATTGAAGCCGGTCCAGAAACCGTTCCCGGAGCGGCTGCGGAAGTCGGTCGAACTGATCGAGGACAATTGCGAGCCGGCGCTCTGCACCGTGCTTTTCGTCGGCGGCGCCGGCGGCTCGCTGCGCGCCGGCGTCACCGAGAACCCGGTCAATCTGACCCGCTCGGTGCAGGGCTTGACGACCTACGTGACGGTCGGCGGCGCGCCGGTCTATGTCTGGCCGGGCGGCGGCATCACGCTGATGGTCGACGTCACCCGCGTCCCGGAAGGCGCCTTCGGCTATGTGCCGACGCCGGCGCTGGTGGCGCCGATCGAGTTCACCATGCGCCGCGACGATTATGTCAGGCTTGGCGGCTACGAAGGCGAAATCCGCAGCGTCGACGATATCCTGGCCAAGGGCGGCGAATATCTCAATCCGCGCCGCGGCACGGCCGCACCCCGTGACAATCCCTGGCCGCCGCTGGCGCAGTTGCGTCGCGCGACCGCAAACGGGGCCGGGCGATGAACGGCCCGCAGGCGCATTGGCTCGAGGACGGCCGGAGGCTTCACCTCAATCATGGGCCGATCGATCTGATCGTCGAGGCATTCGGCGAGGCGAGTGAATGCAGCGCCGCATATCGCCAGGCAGTGGCGCGCTTCCAGACAATCCTGGTTGAACTGGTCGAAGAGTTGCCCGAACTGCGGCGCCCGGCCGCCTCGCGGCCACGTGCTTTCGTTGGCCCGACGGCGCGCCGCATGGAAGTGGCGGTCGTTCCGCTAGCGAAACAATTCATCACGCCGATGGCGGCCGTCGCCGGCTCGGTAGCCGACGAAGTGCTTGGCGCGCTGCTTGCCGGCCGCCGGCTCGAGCGCGCCTATGTCAATAATGGCGGCGACAGCGCGATCTATCTCGGCCACGGGCAGTCGATGATGCTTGCCATTGCCGGGACAGGTCATGGGTTGGCAGATCGTCTCACGATCCGCCCCGAAGACGGGATCCGCGGTGTCGCGACAAGCGGCTGGCGCGGCCGCTCCTTTTCGCTGGGCATCGCCGACGCGGTCACGGTGCTGGCGCGAACGGGTGCTGAAGCCGATGCCGCCGCGACCTTGATCGCCAACGCCGTCGACCTGCCCGGTCATCCGGCCGTTAGGCGCGTACGGGCGCGCGATCTCGCACCTGACAGCGACCTCGGCGACCGTTTGGTGACGCAGGGCGTGGGGCTGCTTTCCGCCGCTGAAATCGCTATCGCGCTGGAAGGCGGATTTGCCGTTGCCGAGGAGTTTCGGCGGCGCGGCCTGATTGCCGCCGCGGCACTTTTCCTCGGCGGTCAGGCGCGCATCGCAGGTCCGATGGCGCTCGCCAATAAAGTTTTAGAGAGGGAAATTGCTCATGCCTGAGTTTCCGATCCGCAAGATCGCCGTGCTGACCGAAGAGATTTTTCACGAAGGCGGGCCGGTGGCGAAGGTGCCGCGGCGCCGCGCGGCGGCCATGGCTGTGGTCAAGAACCCGTTCGCCGGCCATTACGTCGAGGAACTGCAGAGCGCCATGGAGGATTTGAAGCCGCTCGGGCTGCTGCTCTCCGACAGGCTTGTTGCCGCATTGGGCGGCGACGTCAAACAGATCGACGGTTACGGCAAGGGCGCCATCGTCGGCATGGCGGGCGAGCTGGAGCATGGCGCGCTGTGGCATGTGCCGGGCGGCTATGCCATGCGCGAACGGCTCGGCGACGCCAAGGCGATCGTGCCCTCGGCAAAGAAGGTCGGCGGCTTCGGCGCGCGGCTCGATGTGCCGCTCGGCCACATCAACGCCGCCTATGTGCGCAGCCATTTCGATGCCATGGAAATCGGCATCAGCGATGGCCCCCGTCCCGACGAGATCCTGTTTTGCCTCGCCATGACCTGCGGCCCGCGCGTGCACGACCGCATGGGTGGGCTGGCGGCCAAGGAAATTAAGGCATGGGATGGGCTGCGGTGAGCGCCGAGGACAATCGGCTCAAGCTGGTCGAGGCCGAGGAGCCTGACGAAAACGACTATCGCTTGCAGGAGCAGGTCGGCTTCATCCTGCGCAAGGCGCATCAGCGCCATGTCTCGATCTTCGCCGCACACATCGCCGATCTGACGCCGCCGCAATTTGCCGCTTTGGCCAAATTGCGCGACGTCGGCGAGACCTCGCAGAACCAGCTTGGCAGCCTGATCGCCATGGATGCGGCGACCGTGAAGGGCGTCATCGACCGGCTGAGAGCGCGTGGCTTTGTCGAACTTAGCAAACACGAAGTCGACAAACGGCGCCTGCTGGTCAATCTGACCGCTGAGGGGCGCGACGCGATCGAGCGGCTGATCCCGCTTGCCCGTGAGATTACGCAGGAAACGCTGGCGCCGCTTTCTGCCAAGGAAGCGGCCATTTTCATGAAGCTGCTGGCCAAGCTGGCTTAATCTGCTGCCTGCCGGCGCTTGGTTGTTGTTCCTGCCGGGCGCTGAACGCCCGGCAGGAAAGCCTCGTCTCAGAGGCCGTTGTCCTTCAGGATCTGGGCGGCATTCTCCTTGGTGATCTTCTCCGTCGGCAGGGTGATGGTCTTTTCCACTTTCTCCCCGTTCAGGAACTTGATCGCCTGCCGCAGCCCTTCGGCGCCCGGCGTCACATAAGTGAACGTCGCCGTCAGCTCGCCATTGGCGACCAGCTGCACGCCTTCATTGGGCAGGCCGTCGATGCCGATGAACTTGATGTCCTTCTCACGTCCGACGTCCTTGGCGGCAAGATAGGCGCCATAGGCCATCGGATCATTGTGGCCGTAGACAAGATCGATTTTCTCGTTGTTGCGCAACGCCGTCGCCATGATGTTGTAGGCCTGGTCCTGCTTCCAGTCGCCCGACTGCTGGTCGAGCAGGTATTTTATGCCCGGCTCCTTGTCGGTGAATTCATGGAAACCGTCATGGCGGTCGTGTGCCGGCTGGGTGCCCATGCCGCCCCAGATCTCGACAACGTTGCCGGCGGCCTTGCCCTTGCCGCCAAGCAGCTCGACGGCATATTCACCGGCAGCCCGGCCGATCAGCTTGTTGTCGCCGCCGACGAACTGCGTGTAGTCGTTGGTTTCGACGTTGCGGTCGAGCACGAAGACCGGGATCTTGGCATCGATCGCCTGCTGCACGACACCGGTCAGGCCGGCGGATTCTTTCGGTGATACCAAGAGCGCATCGACCTCCTGACGGATAAGGTTTTCGACATCGGCGACCTGCTTCTCGGTCTTGTCCTCGCCGTCGGTGATGATCAGCTCGACTTCCGGATGCTTGGCCGCTTCGGCCAGGATGTCCTTGTTGAACTGGGCGCGCCAGGGTTCGATGGTCGTCACCTGCGAGAAGCCGATCTTCCACTTCTTGTCCTGCGCATGGGCGCCGCCGGCAAGCATGGCGGTCGTGGTCAGGAGTGCCGCTGTCAGCCCGGCGAGCTTCAACAATTCACGTCGTTTCATTTCTTGTTTCCTCCAATATTCAGAGACGCGGTCTCTTGCGACGGCCGCTTTGCCGCGGCCGTTTCCTTGTGCGCTTGCCCGCCGGGCAGTCGCAGATAGAAGAGAAGATCACCGGCATTGCGCTCCTGTACGAGCACGGTACCGATGATGATCATCCCCTTCAGCACCAGCTGAAGGTTCGAATTGATGTTGTGCAGCTGCAGGATGTTGGAGAGCAGCCCGAAGATCAGCACGCCGCAGAACGTCCCGGTGAGGCTGCCGCGTCCGCCCATCAGGCTGGTGCCGCCGATGACCACGGCGGCGATCGCGTCGAGCTCCAGCCCGGCGCCGGCATCAGGCTTGCCTTGCCGGTATTGCGCGACATAGAGCACCGCCGCGATGCCGGCCAGCAGCCCTGACACGGCATAGGTGGCAATCTTGACGCGGCCGGCGGCGATGCCCGACAGTCGCGCCGCCTCCTCATTGCCGCCGATCGCATAGACATAGCGGCCAAACGGCGTGAACCGCAGCACGGCGCCGTAGGTCAGGATGGCGCCGAGGAAGAACAGGCCCGGCATCGGGATCACGCCGAATACCAGCGAGCGCAGCATTTCGAAATCGGCGGTGGCATTCGAGCCGGTGTAGACCGGCAGCACCGCATTGTTCTGGCCGGCTGTCAGCCGGGCGATGCCGAGCGCAGTGACCATCATCGCCAGCGTCACGATGAAGGGCTGCAGCCGCCCGGCGACGATGATGAAGCCGTTGAGCGCGCCGAACAGCAGGCCGACGCAAGGCGCCACCAGCAGCACGCCGAGCACGCCGAATTTTGAGCCCACCTGCGGCAGCAGGAACCACAGCACCAGACTGCACAGGATCACCCCGACAATGCCGGGTGTCACCAGCCCGCGAACGCTGTCCAACCTGATGTCGTGCGTGGCCTGCGCGCCGGCGCGGGATTTTTCGATGTTCAGCAGGATGAAACGAGTGACGAGAATGCCGAGGCAAAGGGCTGCCAGGGCAACTGTCGGCACCCCCAGCACCACCGCCGGCGTCACGCCGGGGACCGTCAGCAGCATGGCACAGACGACCGTGCAGATAGCCATCAGCGAGCCGACGGAAAGGTCGATACCGCCGGTGATGATCACCGCAGTCATGCCGGTGGCAATCAGCCCGGTGGTCGACACCTGGCGCAGCACGTCGAGCAGGTTGCCGTAGGACAGGAAGATGTTGTTGCCCTTGGAGCTGATCGGCGAGCCGAGCACGCCGATCAGGAAGATGGCGATCAGGCCCCAATAGAGCTTCGTCCGGGACAGGATATGCAAAATGCTCATGCGGCAGGCCTCGTCATCGTCCGTCGCGGCGCCGCAAGCCGCATGATGGCCTCCTCGCTGGCTTGCGCGCGGGGCAGGATTCCCGTCTGGCGGCCGTCGGCCATGACCAAGATACGGTCGGAAAGATGCAGCAGTTCCGGCAATTCCGAGCTGATGACGGCGATCGCCAGCCCGTCTCGCGCCAGCTTGAAGATGAGATCGTAGATTTCCCGCTTGGCACCGACATCGATGCCGCGTGTCGGCTCGTCGAGCAGCAGCACCCGCGGCCTCGTCGCTAGCCATTTGCCGATGACGACCTTCTGCTGGTTGCCGCCGGACAGCGTGCCGGCCGGCTGCTCGACGGTCTCGCAGCGAATGCCGAGCGCCTTGACGGCGTCCCGTGCCAGCCCTTGCTCACCGGCCAGCGAGCGCACGCCGAACCGCGCCAGCGCGCCGACCAGCGGCAGCGCGACATTGTCGGTGATCGAGGCCTCGAGATGCAGGCCTTGCGTCTTGCGGTCTTCCGTGACCAGGGCGATGCCGAGCCGGCGCGCATCGCGCGGCGAACGGATTTCTACTGCCTCGCCATCGAGCCTGATCTCACCGCCGGCACGTCCGCCGCTGGACCCGAAGATGGTTTCCAGGATTTCGGTACGGCCCGAGCCCAGCAGCCCGCCGATACCGAGGATTTCTCCTGCGGCAAGATCGAAGCTGACGCCGTCGAGCACGGTGCGCCAACCATGGCGATTGGGCTTCGACAACGACAGCTCGCTTACGGACAGGACCGTGTTGCCACCGGGGATGCGGTGCTCCTGGGAGGAAGCAAGCAGGTTTCGCCCGACCATCGCCGAAATTATGGCGTCTTCGTCGAGCTTGTCCATCACCCGCGTCAGGACGTGGCGTCCATCGCGAAACACGGTGACGCGGCTGGCCAGATGCATGACCTCGTCGATGCGGTGCGAAATGTAGACGATCGCCACGCCGCTGTCGGCGAGCTGGCGGATGATGCGGAACAGCCGCTGGCATTCGGCCGGCGAAAGCGCCGAGGTCGGCTCGTCCATGATCAGAATGCGCGCCGACATCGACAGCGCCTTGGCGATCTCGACCAGCTGCTGTTCGCCGACGCGCAAGGCACCGACGCGCGCATCCGGGTCGAGCTCGATGCCGAGCCTTTGCAAGAGCGCGCCGGCAGCGCGGCTGCTCGCCTTGCGGTCGACGATCAGCCCGGCGATCAGCTTCTCGCGGCCGAGAAAGATATTGTCGGCGACGCTAAGTTCGGGAACGAGGTTCAGCTCCTGGTGGATGATGGCGATGCCGGCGCGCTCGGCTTCGCGGACGCCGGCAAAGCGCACCGGATGGCCATCGATACTGACCGTTCCGTTATAGTCCGTATAGACGCCGGACAGGATCTTCATCAGCGTCGACTTGCCGGCGCCGTTCTCGCCCATCAGCGCATGGACCTCGCCGCGCCGCAGTTCGAAGCCGACATCGACAAGCGCGGCGATACCGCCGAAGGACTTGGAGATGTGCTCGGCGCTCAGCACGATCGCCGAGCCGTCCGCCACAACGCCTTGCGCAGGGATGGAATTGCCGTGCTGCATGATAAGGACGGCCTCCCTCCGTCGTCACCGAACACCTCAAACGCTAATCTAAACGTTTCGATCATGTCAAGGTAATATCTGGAGCCTGAGATTGTTCCATTTCAATTCTTGCGCAAAATCATAAGATTCCGTACGTATTGCTACCGTGGAGTGGTGAAACGTTTCGAAAATGACAGCGTCAGGACGAAAAAAGCAGCGCAAATTCACTGCCCCGACTATGCTTCATGTGGCCGAGGCCGCGCGTGTTTCCGTGGCCACCGTATCGGCGCTGATCAATGGCACCGCGACCGTCAGCCCCGAGCTCAGCCAGCGGATCGAACAGGCGATCCGCGACATCGGTTATAAGCGCAACGCTATCGCCCGCAGCCTCAAGATGGGCACCACACGCACCATCGGGCTCACCGTCCCACACATCACCAATCCGTTCTTTACCGACGTGGTTTCGGTCATCCAGCAGGCTTTCGACAGGGCCGGCTACGCCGTCATGCTGTGCTGCACCGACGAGCACCTGAACACGCAGGACGACCAGATCAGGCTGCTGCTCGACCGCATGGTCGACGGACTGATCGTCGCGCGTGTCGGTGACGGCGCGATCCTCAAACGGATTGTCGACGACGCCAATGTGCCGGTCGTGCTGCTCGACCGTGTTTGCCAGGGTGTCGACACCGATGCCGTCGTTCTCGACAATCAGCGCGCGGTGTTCGACGCCATCACTTATCTGATCGATCTCGGCCATCGGCGCATCGGCTACATCTCCGGCTCGTTCGATATCTCGCCGATGCATGACCGCATGGCGGGATACCGCGAGGCCCTCCAGGCCGCCGGCCTGCCGGCCGAACCCGAGCTCGTCCGCTTCGGCAACTTCCACGAAGTCGATGGCTACAACGCCACCATGCAGCTGCTTTCGCTGCACGACCGGCCGAGCGCCATCTTTTCGGCCAACAACCCGATGGTGATCGGCACCATGAAGGCCATTCGCGATATCGGCCTGTCCTGTCCGGAGGATATTTCCGTCGCTTGCTTCGACGATTTTCCGTGGTCGGATGTGTTCCGGCCGCAATTGACCACGGTCGCACAGCCCGTGCAGGCGATCGGCGAACAGGCGGCCAATCTGCTGCTCGACCGGCTCGCCGGAAACAGGGATGCGCCGCCGCGCAAGCTGACGCTCAAGGGACGCTTGATGATCCGCAATTCATGCCGTCCGCTAGGTGCGACTGCGCAGAGCGTCAGCGCGTAGCGCGTGGGCTCTGTTCAGAAACTTTGCAATGCCGGACGGACAGCGCTCCCTCTGTCCTGCCGACCCCAGGTCTGCGCAGCCACTACGGGGGTTCGTCGTTCAAAAACCGAGCAATTGAAGGACGCGGCGCCGATCGGGCCAAGTGGCCAACAATTAGCCAGCCGACAGTCAGGAAAATCTTGGCAATCGAAGCATGTCGGATTAGGAATATGACGAGATGCGACAGATCGTTCACACGGGCGCCGGCTTGAGTCATGCGCGTGAAATCGATCCTAATCGGGCTGGTACTTGCTGGGATGGCCGCATTCTCCGGCTGCACCACCGGCGGAGCGTTACAGACCTTTCCCCAGGCCTATGGCGGCCTCACCGACGCCGGTTTTCGCGTTCCGCCGGTTCCGATCTACAAGGTTGACCAAAAGTTCCATCGGCAGACAGTGCCTTATGCGACTGAAGAGGCGCCGGGCACCATCATTGTCGATACAGGAGCGAAGTTCCTCTACTACGTGTTGGGAGACGGTCAGGCGCTGCGCTACGGAATCGGCGTCGGCAAGGCGGGCTTCGAGTGGCATGGCACTGCTCACGTTGCGAGGAAGCGCGAATGGCCGGATTGGAGCGCGCCGTCTGCGATGATCGTGCGCGAGCAGAAGCGAGGCCGCATCATACCGGCCCATATGGAGGGCGGACTCATGAACCCGCTCGGGGCGCGGGCGCTCTATCTTTTTAACGAGAAAGGTGACACTGGATATCGCCTGCACGGTAGCCCTGAATGGTGGTCCATCGGCAAAGCTGTGTCGGCGGGCTGCATTCGCCTCATGAACCAGGACATCATCGATCTCTATGACCGCGCCACAATCGGCACCAAGGTGATCGTTATTTAGTGGACGCCGCGTTTCCCGCTAACGGACGAGCATGACGGATCGAAAACCTCCGCGCAAAACGCGCGAAATGTTCGCTATGTTTTCGCACACCTGTTCGCGATGTTCCCTGCCTAAGGCCGGCCTTGCCCGCAACAGTGGCAAGTGGCGAACCAACTCTCAGGCAGCTTCCGACAGCGATTTGTGGGCGTCGGCCAGGATCTCGAACGAGCGCACCCGCGCCGCATGGTCGAAAATCTGCGCTGTGACCATCAACTCGTCGGCGCCTGTCCGGCGCACAAACGCCTCGATGCCTTGCCTGACTGTTTCGGGAGAGCCGACGACGGCGCAGGAAAGCGCTTGGCCGAGCATGGTCTTGGCCATTGGATCGAGGTCGCGCTCATATCCTTCGACCGGCGGCGGCAATCGGCCGGGCCGGCCGGTGCGCAGATTGACGAAGGCCTGCTGCAGCGAGGTGAACAGCAGCCGCGCCTCGGCATCGGAAGGAGCGGCGAAGACGTTGAGGCCGAGCATCACATAAGGCTTGTCGAGCTGCTCCGAAGGCTGGAAACGCGAGCGGTAGATCTCCAGAGCATGGTCGAGCTCGGCCGGCGCAAAATGCGAAGCGAAAGCGTAGGGCAGGCCGAGCATGGCGGCAAGCTGCGCGCCGTAGAGGCTGGAACCGAGAATCCAGATCGGCACCTTTTCGCCTTCGCCGGGCACCGCGCGGATGCGTTGGCCGTCTTCGGCCGGCTGCAAGTAACCCATCAGCTCGACGACGTCCTGCGGGAAATTGTCGGCGCCAGCGTCGAGGTTACGGCGCAGCGCCCGTGCCGTGGCCATGTCGGTGCCGGGCGCCCGGCCGAGGCCGAGATCGATGCGGCCAGGATGCAGAGCGTTGAGCGTACCGAACTGCTCGGCGATGACCAGCGGGGAATGATTGGGCAGCATGACGCCGCCGGCGCCGACGCGTATCGTATCGGTGCCGCCGGCCACATGGGCAATGACCACCGAGGTGGCAGCGCTGGCGATGCCCGGCATATTGTGGTGCTCTGCCAGCCAATAGCGCCGGTAACCCAGCCGCTCGGCATGACGGGCGAGATCGAGCGAATTGGCGAGTGACTGTGAAGCGTTGCTGCCTTCGACGATCGGCGACAGGTCGAGAACGGAAAGAACGGTCATCGGCGCGGGTTTCCTGTGGCCGAAGGGATGTAGGAAGCCGTTGCCGAGGCGGCAAATTCAAAATGTTGATGGAGCGCTGAGGGCACAACGGACGTGCGACCGATGCAAGGTCGTGATCTGCACCATCGGGGGGACGCTTTTGACCCTTTAAGCCGCTACTTGTTCACCTCGGAAATCTCTTCGTCCTCGATCGCTGCCGTGTGTTGCGCCGCCAGGAAATTGCCGACATGGCTGAGACCGTCGAAATGATCGCAGAACACCTTGATGACGACCAGCAGCGGCACCGCCAGCAGCGCGCCGACAAAACCCCATAGCCACGACCAGAAGGCGATGGCGATGAGGATCGCCACTGCGTTGATTTCGAGACGGCGGCCGACCACCGTCGGCGTCACGAACTGGCCTTCGACGATGTAGCATAGAACGACGAAGGCCGGCGCCAGCAGCGCGTAGGAAATCGTGTCGAAGCTTATCAGCGCAATGATCGTGACCAGCGTGATGGTGATTAACGCTCCGATATAGGGCAGGAAATTGAGCAGAGCCGCTGCCGCGCCCCAGACCTGCGCGTTTGGCACGCCGAGTGCCCACAGGCCGAGCCCGATGACCACGCCGAGACATGTATTGATGATCGTGACGGTAAGCAGATAGTGCGAGATTTCACGTTCGACGTCGTAGACGACACGCAGTGCCCGCTTCTTTTCGCTGAGACTGGGGAAGGATTGGACGATCTTTTCATAGAACATCGTGCCGGAGGCGAGCAGGAACAGCGACAGGACGAAGACGATGGTGACGCTGGTGCCGGCCGACAGTACATTGCCGGCGGCCTGCGAGAGAATACCGGATGGCGCCATCGCCACCCTCTGAACGCCCGGCTCCTGGGATGTCTGCGTCAGTCCCTCTATCTGACGCGAAACCTCCACGATCCTTTCGAACGGACGGCGCAGTTGTGCCAGACGTTCGGTAAGCTGCTGGCCGATCGTCGAGGTGTTGTTGATGAGATCGATGACCGGGCCGCTGAGCAGATATCCCGCGACGGCGACGAGGCAGAACGAAAGCAGCACCAGCAGTGTCGCTGAAATGACATCGGGCATGCCATGCTTGCGCAGGAGGCGAACGATCGGCGTCAGCGTCAGCGCCAGCAGGAAAGCCAGAATGACCGGCATGAAGAAGGCGCGGGCGAAGTAAAGCGCGTAGATCGCCATGAGGATGAAGATGCCGACGAGCAGCGAACGCATCAGATGCGCATCCGCCCGCGCCTCGACGCGCGGATCCGGGCTTTCGGCAGCGCTTGCGCCCGAAGCGTCGGGTTCGGCTTTCATTCTGACCCTCGGCGGCACACCGCGATTGGTGCAGACCGTTGGCGAAAACGCCTCTGTCGCTTCAAGGTTCCGTTAGCCGGCGTCACCGGCAAGGCCGCCTCGCGGCCTTGCCAATGAATCAGGTGACTGGGAATCAGGCAACCGGCGCCGCCACGGCGGGAACGGCCTTCGCAGTTTCCCGGCGCACGATCGGCGCCACTTTGGTGCCGTAGAGTTCGATGGCCTTCATCACCTTGGCGTGCGGCATGGTGCCGATCGCCATTTGCAGCAGGAAGCGGTCGTTGCCGAATATCCTGTGCTGGGCAACGATCTTCTCGGCCACCTGTTCTGGATTGCCGACGAACAGCGCGCCGTTTGGGCCGCGCGATTGGTCGAAATGCGCCCGCGATGTCGGCCCCCAGCCGCGCTCGCGGCCGATGCGGTTCATCACCTCGGCCTGCGGCCCGTAAAAATCGTCGGCTGCCTGGTCCGTGCTGTCGGCAATGAAGCCGTGCACGTTGAGACTGGTGGCAAGGCTTGCCGGATCGTTGCCGGCGCGCCTGGCTGCATCCCTGTAGATGTCGAACAGCGGTGCGAACCGCGCCGGCTCGCCACCGATGATCGCCAGTGCCAGCGGCAACCCGAGCACGCCCGCGCGGGCGACGGATTGCGGTGTTCCACCGACGGCGATCCAGATCGGCAATTTGTCCTGCAAGGGCCGCGGATAGACGCCGCGGTCGTTGATCGGCGCGCGCAGACTGCCCGACCAGGTCACCTTGACATGATCGCGGATGGCGAGCAGCAGGTCGAGCTTTTCGGCGAAGAGCTCGTCATAATCTTCGAGATTGTAGCCGAACAGCGGAAAGGACTCGATGAACGAGCCGCGCCCGGCCATGATCTCGGCACGGCCGCCGGACAGAAGATCGAGGGTGGCAAACTGCTGGAAGACGCGCACCGGATCGTCGGACGACAGCACGGTGACAGCGCTGGTCAGCCTTATGCGCTTGGTCCGTTCGGCCGCCACCGCCAGCGCCACCACCGGAGCCGAGGCAGCATAGTCGGGACGGTGGTGCTCGCCGAGACCAAAGACGTCCAGCCCGACCTGGTCGGCGAGCTCGATCTCCTCGATCAGGTTGCGCAACCGCTCATGCGCACCGATCGCACCGGGACCTGGTTCCGGGCTGACGTCGGCGAAGGTGTAGAGACCGAGTTCCATAGTGTGTCATCTCAGCGTTTTGTCTTGGCGCTACACGTAGCGATCAGTCCGCCGCCCCGCCAGATGCCTGGATGGTGAACAGTGCGGGTGCCTTTCAGCCGAATTCAATCGAAATGGCGTCTCCCGGCTGCAACAGATCAGAATTTCATGGCTGGCATACCGTTTTGGCGCTTGAACTCTCGGTTTTCACGCGTATGTAAGCCTCGCAAATTGACTTCAGGGAAGTGGACTTGGCTATCTATAGGGAAAAAGACGTTTTCGAGCGGCGCAATGCCGCAAACGAGGCAAAGAAGGCGCTTCTGGAGCGCTTCAAGGCAAAGCCGGCGGCAGATGATCCAGCGGTGCTGGCACGACAGGCCGAGCGCAAGGCGATCCTCGAGGCCCGCGCTATACGCGAGGCCGAAAAGGCCAGGCTGAGGCAGGAAAAGCTGGCGCGCGAAGCGGTCGAAAAGGCCGAGCGCGAGGCAGCTGCCGAAGCGGCACGCATCGCTGCGGAAGAAGCCGCACAGGCCGAAGCGAAGATCCGGGAAGCTGAAGAGAACGAGCGCATCGCCCGTTTTCTTGCCGACGAGGCCGAACGCAAGGCCAAGCGTGATGCGCGCTATGCCGCGCGCAAGCAGCGCACCGGCAGGACGCCGCCCGGCTTCTCCGCGCGATAGCGCCTTCCGGCACTGATCAGCCGAATTCAAGAATCAGGGGCCGCCTTGCCGCGGCCCCGAACGCGTTCGTCTGTCAGAATCGGCTAAGCCGCGAGCTTCAGTCCCATGATGCCGCAGACGATTAGCGCGATGCAGGCCAGCCTGATCGCCGTCGCTGGGTCGCCGAGCTGCCATATCCCCAACAGCGCCGTGCCGACGGTGCCGACGCCGGTCCACACCGCGTAAGCGGTGCCGACCGGCAACGCCTTCAGCGCCAGGCTGAGCAAGGTCAGGCTGACGATCATCGAGGCAACCGTCAGGACGGTTGGCAGCGGCTTCGAGAATCCGTCGGTGTATTTGAGGCCGATCGCCCAGCCGATCTCGAACAGGCCGGCGAGGAACAGGAAAACCGACGACATCGGAACGCTCCGTTTCGATGGCTTTCGGCCGATTTCTTGAAAAGCGCAAAAATTGCCTTCGCCGCATCCAAGGGGATGCGCGTGAGCTTAATGAACAATCATACCGGCCGCGTTTGCGGCCGGTCGAAATAAGCCGGTAGCTGCGGCTCTACTTGTCCTTCAGCTTCATCGCCTTCACTGGCGGTGCCTTCAGGGCCGGCGCCGGAGCCGGTTTCTTCGCGTCCTTCTTCGGCTTGCGGGCCTCCTTGCCTGCCTTCATCGCACCCTTAGCCATGATTCGTTCCTCCAGTTGATATCTGGCGAAGTGAAACAAGAGAAAACGCTCGACTGCAAGAGGCCGCTGCCGTGCAGTCGCCTGGCCGATGGGCTGTCAACCGGTTTCTAATTCCCTCGTAAACCGCAGCGGTCCGTGCCATGGTCTTCTTCGCACTGCAGCATCAGCCCTCGCGTTTCGCCAGCTGATGATCAGGCAGGCCGGTCAGGACGACAATGCGGATCCACATCGGTTGCCAGATGAGCTTCGACTTCCCGCAGGAAACACCGCTGATCGCGATGCTAAATGTCCATTATTCGCGCGCATCCGATCTTGAGCGGCCGGACTTCCTGACGTCGAACCCGCCGGTGCCGATCGAGAGCTACCGCGACAGTTTCGGCAATTGGTGCAACCGTTTCGTTGCGCCGGCCGGGCGCTTTGCGTTCGGCACGGACGCGGTGATCCGCGACCCCGGCTCCTTCGAGACGCGCGAGCTGACGGCGTGGCAGCACGAGGTCCGCGATCTGCCGTCGGAGACGCTGCTGTTCCTGCTGCCCAGCCGCTATTGCGAGAGCGACGTGCTGTCGAATGAAGCGTGGCGGCTGTTCGGCAGCACCCCGCTCGGCATTCCGCGCGTCCAGGCGGTCTGCGACTTCGTCCATAACCACATCGTCTTCAACTATTTCAATGCGCGGCCGACGCGCACCGCCGCCGAGGCCTATCGCGAGCAGAGTGGTGTATGCCGCGACTTCGCTCATCTCGCTGTCGCCTTCTGCCGCGCCCTGAACATTCCGACCCGCTACTGCACCGGCTATATCAGTGATATCGGCCTGCCAAAGCCGTGGTCGGACATGGATTTCGCCGCCTGGATGGAAGTCTATCTCGGCGGCCGCTGGCACGCGTTCGACCCGCGCAACAACGCGCCGCGCATCGGCCGCATCCTGATTGCCTCCGGACGCGATGCCGCCGATGTGCCGCTGACCCACATTTTCGGGCCGGGCGCGCTGGCTGGCTTCAAGGTCTGGACGGACGAGGTCGTCGAATAGCCCGCGCCGCCCTTTTGAACAACTGACCTTGTGAACAACTGGGCGCTTCAGGCGTTGTGAGAGCTGTGGAGCGTGGGCGGACGCTCCGCCAATCTCGGGGCATCAACCAGGGCAGCACACCATGGCGGCGCATGGCGGGTCGAAAAAAGTGATCTATGCGGCGCTCGCCGGAAATCTTGCGATCGCACTGACCAAATTCGCCGCTGCCTTGTTCACGGGCAGCTCGGCAATGCTCTCGGAAGGCGTCCACTCGCTCGTCGATACCGGCAATGGCAGCCTGCTGCTTTACGGCATGCACCGTGCCGCGCGCCCGGCCGACCGCACGCATCCGCTCGGCCATGGCCGCGAGCTGTACTTCTGGAGCTTCATCGTCGCGCTCCTTGTCTTTGCACTGGGCGCCGGCATATCGTTCTACGAAGGCGTGATGCACATCATGGCGCCGGAGCCGATCGCCAACGCCAAGGTGAACTACGCTGTCCTCGGCCTTTCCTTCCTCTTCGAAGGCACCTCTTGGCTGGTGGCGCTGAAGGAATTCCGCCACCAAAAAGGCAGCCACGGCTGGCTCGAGGCGGTGCAGCTCAGCAAGGATCCGAGTGTCTACACCGTACTCTTCGAGGACAGCGCGGCACTTCTCGGCCTCGTTGTCGCCTTCGCCGGCATATTGGCGGCGGAACTGCTGGACATGCCGAAGCTCGACGGCGCCGCGTCGATCGGCATCGCGCTGATCCTGGGCGGGACCGCGATCTTCCTGGCGCGCGAAAGCAAGAGCCTGCTGCTCGGCGAGCCGGCCTCGCCCGAGGTGCAAACAGAGGTGCTGGCCATCGTCCAGCAGGACCCGGCGGTGCAACGGGCAAATGGCGTGCTGACGCTGCATATGGGTCCGCAGGAGATCGTCGCCGCTTTGAGCATCGAGTTCGAGGATCATTTGTCGGCGCCGGAGATAGAGACCTGTGTCGAGCGCCTCGAGACGCGGCTGAAAGCGGAGATGCCGGAGGTGACGCGGCTGTTCGTCAAGCCGCAGACCACCGGCACCTGGGAACGCCGGAGCAAGGCCTTGGCGGCGTCCGGAGGGGAACCGGCCTGAGGAAATGGCTGCGCCATCGGGCAGTCCCGGTTATGATTGCGGGCAAAAGCTCCAGGAGGAACGAAGATGAAAATCGACGGCGCGTGTCATTGTGGCGCTATCACTTACGAGGCCGAAGTCGATCCGGAAAAGACCACCATTTGTCACTGCATCGATTGTCAGAAGCTAACCGGAACGGCCTTTCGCGTCACCGTGCCGGCGTCCGAGGACAATTACAGGATCACCAAGGGCACGCCGAAGATCTACATCAAGACCGGTTCGAGCGGCGCCAAGCGCGCCCAGGCATTTTGCGGTGAGTGCGGCTCGCATCTCTACGCCACGTCGGCGGGCGAGGGACCGAAGGTTTACGGTATCAGGGTCGGCACGGCACGGCAGCGCGAGCAACTGGTGCCGAGAAAGCAGATCTGGCACCGCTCGGCGCTGCATTGGCTGCCGGAATTCGAAGGCACAACCATCATCGAGGAGCAGTAGCGCCAGACCGGGGCGAAGCCTCCGGTTCCGGCGCAGCTCTCAATCGTCGCCTTCGACGACCCTTAGCCTCAACTGCCCGGTTTTCGAATCGGCGACGCGCGGGCTGCTTTCCGCTTTTGCTCCGCTGCCATTCGAACCAGCGGTGTCCTCCGCCGGCTGCACGCCAAACTCCAGCGCCTCGATCTTTTGTCCGCGCCTGGTCACCTTCGATGTCGAGACCAGAATGTCGTCGATATCCTTGGCCGATTGGCCAAAATGCGTCTGCAATTTGCGCACCCGCTCGTCTAGCCGGGAGACGTCTTCCATCAGCCGGATAACCTCGCCCTGGATCAGGTGTGCCTGCTCGCGCATGCGGGCATCCTTGAGGATCGCCTGGATGACCTGGATCGACAGCATCAAAAGCGATGGCGAGACGATGACGATCCGTGAGCGATGCGCCTTCTGGACAACGGCCTCGAAATTCTCGTGGATTTCGGCGAACACCGATTCCGAAGGCACGAACATGAAGGCGGTGTCCTGCGTCTCGCCCTGGATCAGGTATTTTTCGGAAATATCGCGGACATGCACCTCGATGTCGCGGCGGAAAGCCTGTGCGGCGGTCTTCTGCAGTTCGGCGCCTTCGGCGGCCCGGATGGCATTCCAGGCCTCGAGCGGAAACTTTGCATCGATGGCAAGCGACGGTGCGCCGTTCGGCATCTTCACCAGGCAGTCGGGCCGGCTGCCATTCGACAAGGTCGCCTGGAATTCATAGGCGCCGTGCGGCAATCCGTCGGCGACGATGGCTTCCATACGCGACTGGCCGAAGGCGCCGCGCGTCTGCTTGTTGGAAAGGATCGCCTGCAATTGCACGACCTGGCCGGCCAGCGACTGGATGTTGCCTTGCGCGATATCGATGACCGCCAGCCGTTCCTGCAGCTTGGCGAGGCTCTCATGCGTCGATCTCGTCTGCTCGGTCATGGTCTGGCCCAGGCGGCCGGTCATGGCATCGAGACGCTGGCCGATCGACTGTGTCAGTTCCGCCTGGCGCGCCCCGAACACTTCGGCGATGGCGCCCATGCGGCCCTGCATTTCCGCCTGGCTTGCCAAGATGCCGGCCATCCGCACCTCGGCGTCGCGGGCGTGGTCGGCGGCTTCGGCGGCCGCCACTGCACGCGCCTTGGCCGATCGCCAGAGCGCAACGACGAGCGCCACGAACAGTCCAAGGAACAGCATTGCGCCGAAACCCAGGGCATGGCCGAGCGTGATCGTGGTGGCGCCTAGGCGGGCGACAGGTTCGGACAGGATGGTGGCCAGATCGTTCATGTCGACAGCATAGATGATTCGGTCTGCCAGCACAGATCAAAACGTGAACGACCCGAAGGCGCCCCGGTTGACGCTTTTCCTGCGAGGTCTTAGGTGAGACGCCATGTCGATCAAGCCGCTTATCATCCTTCCCGATCCCGTCCTGCGTCAGGTTTCAAAACCGGTCGAGCGTGTCGACGGGGATTTGCGCAAACTGGCCGGCGACATGCTGGACACCATGTATGACGCGCCCGGCATCGGCCTCGCAGCGATCCAGGTCGGCGAACCCTTGCGCATGCTGGTGATCGACCTGGCCAAAGAGGACGAGACGCCGGCACCGCACGTCTTCATCAATCCCGAAATCCTCGAAAGCTCCGACCAGCGTTCGGTCTACGAGGAAGGCTGCCTGTCGATCCCGGATTACTATGCCGAGGTCGAGCGTCCGGCGGCGGTGCGGGTGAAGTTTCTCGACCGCGACGGCAAGCTGCAGGAGATCGAGGCCGAGGGGCTGATGGCGACCTGCCTGCAGCATGAAATCGACCACCTCAACGGCGTGCTGTTCATCGATTACATCTCCAAGCTGAAGCGCGACATGGTGGTCAAGAAATTCAAGAAGCTCGCCAGGGACAAGGCGCCGGGCAAGATGGTGGGGTAGGCGTCGACGAATGCCCCTGCGTGTCATCTTCATGGGTACGCCCGAATTCTCCGTGCCGACGCTGCGGGCGATTGCCGGGGCCGGGCACGAGTTGGCAGCCGTCTACACGCAGCCGCCGCGCGCCGGCGGCCGGCGCGGGCTCGAACTGACGCCGTCGCCGGTGCAGCGCGAGGCGGAGCGGCTTGGCATCGAGGTGCGGTCGCCGGTGTCGCTGAAGGGCGAGGCGGAGCAGGAGGCGTTCCGCGCCTTAGGTGCCGACGTCGCCGTGGTCGTCGCCTACGGGCTGCTCCTCCCCAAACCCATTCTCGAGGCGCCGCGGCTCGGTTGCCTCAACGGCCACGCATCGCTGCTGCCGCGCTGGCGCGGCGCTGCCCCTATCCAGCGCGCCATCATGGCCGGCGATACCGAAACGGGCATGATGGTGATGCGGATGGAGGAAGGCCTCGACACCGGCCCGGTGGCAATGGTTGAAAAATGCGCCATTGGACCCGACATGACGGCCGGCGATCTGCACGATCGGCTGATGGTCTTGGGTGCTTCGCTGATAGTGCAAGCGCTCGAACGGCTGGAGCGGAATACGCTGACATTTACCACACAGGCGGAGGTGGGGGTGACCTACGCCAAGAAAATCGATAAATCGGAGACTCGCATAGACTGGCTGCGACCTGCCGGCGACGTGCACAACCAGATTCGCGGCCTGTCGCCCTTTCCCGGTGCATGGTGCGAGGCCGAAATCGGCGGCCGCGTGGAACGGCTGAAACTGCTTCGCTCGACGCTCTCGCAAGGCGCCGGCGAACCGGGAGGAATTCTCGATGACCGGCTGACGGTCGCCTGCGGGTCAGGCGCGATCAGGCCGGTCGAAGTTCAACGTGCGGGCGGAAGGCCCATTGCCGCGCAGGAGTTTCTGCGCGGGGCCAAGCTCGAAAAAGGAATGAAATTGTCATGAGCATGATGTCCATACGCGCGGCGACGCCGCGGGACCGCGAGGCGATCCGCCTTGTCGAAGAACACGCATTCGGCCAGCAGACGGAGGCCGGACTGGTCGACGCGCTGGTCACCGGCGGTGATGCCGTCGTCGAACTGGTGGCGGACGAAGACGGGCAAGTGGTCGGCCATATCCTGTTTTCACGGCTTTTCGTGCAGAATGGCGGCAAGAGCTTCCCGGCGGTGGCTTTGGCTCCTTTGGCGGTCGAGCCGTCGTTCCACGGCACCGGCATCGGAGGTGCGCTGGTCCGCGAGGCGCATATCCGCCTGAAGGCTGCTGGCGAGACGCTCGCCGTGGTGCTCGGCGATCCGGCTTACTATGGCCGTTTCGGCTACAGCCGCGCCCGTGCAGCAAAATTCGAGAGCGAGTACCAAAGCGAGGCTTTGCAGGCGCTTGCCTGGGGCGAGGCGCCGGAGACCGGCATGCTGGTCTACGCCTCGGCCTTCGGCTCAGCCCTCGCCGCCTGATTTCGCCTCGATCCGGGAATGCCGCGTTTTCGCCTCGACATCGAATATGACGGCAGTCTCTTCGCCGGCTGGCAGCGCCAGGCCAACCAGCCTTCGGTGCAGCAGGCGATCGAGCGGGCGATCGAGAAGTTCTGTGGCGAGCAGGTTTCGCTGCGCGCCGCCGGCCGCACCGATGCTGGCGTCCATGCGACCGCTCAGGTGGCGCATGTCGATCTGATCAAGGCATGGCCCGGCGACAAGGTGCGCGACGCAGTCAACGCGCATCTGCAAGCGGCCAAGGTGCGCATCGCCATCCTGAAGGCCGCAGTCGTGCCGGATGGCTTCGATGCGCGTTTCTCGGCGATCGGCCGCCATTACCTCTACCGCATCGTCAATCGCCGCGCGCCGGCGGCGCTCGACAAGGGCAAGATCTGGTGGGTACCGAAGCAGCTCGATGCCGGTGCCATGCACGAGGCGGCAAAGGTGCTGGTTGGCCGGCATGATTTCACCACCTTCCGCTCGACCCAGTGCCAAGCCACCAGTCCCGTCCGCACGCTCGACCGGCTGGATGTCAGCCGCACCGGCGATTTCATTGAGGTCCGCGCTTCGGCGCGGTCATTCCTGCACAACCAGGTGCGCTCGATGGTCGGCTCGCTCAAACGTGTCGGCGAAGGCGGCTGGACTGTTGCCGACCTCAAGGCGGCGCTTGAGGCGCGCGACCGTGCGGCCTGCGGTCAGGTGGCGCCGCCCGACGGGCTGTTTCTCGTCGGCGTCGATTATCCGACGCCTGGCTGATCCGGAACGCTGATCCCGAGCAGCGCCTGCAGGCCGAACAGGACGATCAGCGACGCCACGAACATGCCGGCAAAAACGGCGCTGCCGGTGGCCGCACCCCTGCCGATCGCAACGTTGGTCATCCGCCAGGTCAAGACCATCGACAGCGCGAACAACAGCAGCGACACGAGTCCGGAGACTTCGTTGGCCGACGTCAGGAAGAGCCGGATCAACGCCGATGGCAGCATCATCCAGGCGATGATCGCCGAGGCCCAATTGCTGGCCACGACATAATGGACGAATCGGCCGCCGACGCCGACCCGCGGCGCCACCAGGGCGAGGCCTATGAGCGGCAGCACCCAGGCGCCGATATCGACGGTTGCCAGGCGGATCAACATGCTGAAACGGCCGACGAATGCGTTGGGATCGCCGATCTCGTTGGCAATACCGACCCAGCCGACGATCAGTGCCGGCGCCGCGACGACAATGGCAAAAAAGGAGTTCCAGAAACCGTCCGCCGAAAGGTCGAGCAGGCGAAATCCATCGGCTTTGCCGAGCATCAGCCGCCAGGCACCGGCAAGCGAAGCGTAGGTTTCATCCGCTGAAAGCATCACTAGGATATGTCCTGCGCAAACCAGTCTTCAACGAAGCGCAGATAAATCTGCGTCAGCGTCTCGAGGTCGGCAATCGCCACGCGTTCGTCGACCATGTGCATGGTCTTGCCGACCAGTCCGAATTCGACCACCGGACAATAATCCTTGATGAAGCGGGCATCGGAGGTGCCGCCGGAGGTGGAGAGCGCCGGCTTCCTGCCGGTCACCGCCTTGATCGAGCCGCCAAGCGTCTCGATCAACCTGTCGTCGCGTGTCAGGAAAACGTGGCTCGGTCCGTCGCGCCAGACGATCTCGTAGTCGACCGGCGTCTTCTTGCCGGCGCGGTATTTCTTGCGTTTCGCCGCCCGGTCGAGGCGGTTGTGGATCTCGGCCTGGATCGTCTCGGCGGTCCATGTGTCGTTGAAGCGAATATTAAAGGTAGCCGCCGCCTTCGCCGGGATGACGTTGGTGGCAGGATTGCCGACATCGATGGAGGTCACCTCAAGATTGGTCGGCTGGAAATCCCTTGTTCCGTTGTCGAAGACGGGGTGAAGCAAGGCGTCGACCAGCGTCACAAGGCCGCGCACCGGGTTGTCGGCTAGCTGCGGATAGGCGGCGTGGCCCTGGCGGCCGTTGACGACGACCGTGCCGGAGAGCGAGCCGCGCCGGCCGATCTTGATCATATCGCCGAGCGCATCGGGATTGGTCGGCTCGCCGACGATCGCAGCATGCCATTTCTCGCCCTTGGCAGCCGCCCATTCGAGCAGTTTCGTCGTGCCGTTGATCGCCGGCCCTTCCTCGTCGCCGGTGATCAGCAGCGAGACCGACCCCTTCGGGCCGCCCTTCTGCGCGATATGTCGCGCTACCGCCGCGACGAAACAAGCAATGCCGCCCTTCATGTCGACGGCGCCGCGGCCGAACATCTCGCCATTGGCGATCTCGGCGCCAAAGGGTGGGTGCGTCCAGGCTGTTTCATCGCCCACCGGCACCACATCGGTATGACCGGCAAACATCAGATGCGGGCCGTTGCCGGAACGCCGCGCGTAAAGGTTCTCTATGTCAGGTGTGCCGGATTCGGAAAACACCGGGCGCTCGACGGCAAAGCCGAGCGGCTTCAACATTTCTTCCAGCGCGCTCAGCGCACCGCCTTCGGCGGGCGTCACGGAAGCGCAGCGGATGAGAGCAGCCAGATTTCTGGTCGGATCGGTAGGCAGCGTCATGGGCAAAAGCGATAGTCGAAAGCGCAAGGCCTGTCACGGCCAGACATAAGGGCCAGCCATGCCGCCGACATTATGGTTTTCATGCCGTATGATTGCGGCAAAGGCCTCTCGACCAAGGCAGGGCCATTGCATGGTCACGCGTGGCAAGACAATCGTAATCGCAGGTGCCGGCAGTATCGGATGCTACGCCGGCGGCTGCCTGATACTTGCCGGGCGAAAGGTGGTTCTGCTGGCGCGGCCTCGCATCGAGAAGGCGCTGCAAAAAGGTGGATTGCGCATCACCGACCGTGATGGCCGCGACCGATCCGTCAAGCCGGAGGCATTGTCGGTCACCGCCGATCCGGCCGCGGCATTCCCCGGTGCCGATGTCATCCTGGCAACGGTCAAGAGCGGCGCGACGCAGGACATGGCCGGGCTTATTGCGGCCCATGCCCGACCGGATGCGGTGATACTCAGTCTGCAGAACGGCGTCGACAATGCCGATAAATTGCGAGCCCATCTCACCGCCCGGCGGGTGCTCGCGGGCATGGTGCCGTTCAACGTGGTCCAATCGGCGGAGGGCGAATTGCCGCTTCGCCTGCACCGCGCCAGCGGCGGCAAGGTGATGATCGAACAGGGCGCGACAGGCCTTGACGAACTGCTCGACGTCGAGGGCTTTGCCGTCGCCACGCATGGCGACATCGAAGCGGTGCTATGGGGCAAGCTGCTGCTCAACCTCAACAACGCGCTGGTGGCGCTTTCCGGCCTGCCGCTGGTGGCAGAGCTTGCCGATCGCCGCTGGCGGCTGATCCTGGCCGGCCAGATCGACGAAGCATTGGCGGCAATGACGGCGACAGGCATCGAACCCGCTCGCATCGCCGGCCTGCGTCCCGCGCTGCTGCCGAAAGTGCTTCGCCTGCCCGACTGGCTGTTCAAGTTCTTGGCGCGGCGGATGCTTGCCATCGATCCGGCCGCGCGTTCGTCGATGTGGGATGACCTTCAGCGCCGCCGGCCGACGGAGATCGGCGAACTGCAAGGCGCGGTCCTGCGTTTGGCCGAAAAGGCCGGCACGCCGGCACCTTTGCTGAAGCGCGTGGCGGCACTGGTGCGCGCGGCCGAGCAGGAGAGAAGCGGATCGCCCTGCCTGTCGCCGGAAGCCGTTGTCGCGACCGTCAGATCGTAGCCCGCACAGGCGCCCAGTAACGGCCCTTGCCGGTGCGCTTGGCTTCGTACAGCGCATGGTCGGAACAGGTGAGCAGGATTTCCGGATCGCCGCCGTCGGCGGGTGCGAAGGCGCTGCCGAAGCTCAAGCCGACATGGATGGCGGAACCGACCCCGAGGTCGAAAGGCACCGAGACCTTTTCGATGGCCCGCTTTGCCAGGTAGGTGGCCTCGATCTCCGAGGTTGCGGGCAAAAGGATGACGAATTCATCGCCGCCAATGCGGAAGACCACGTCCCCCGGACGGAAGCCGCGCTTCAATCGTTCGGCCACCTTGCGCAGCAGCACGTCGCCGACGGCGTGGCCAAAACGGTCGTTGACCTGTTTGAAACCGTCGAGATCCATGCTGAGCACTGCAAACGGCTTGCCGCCATTGGCGGCCGGCGCCGCAAGGTCGCGGCACATGTCGCGCAATTTCTCCTGCAGGAAGATGCGGTTTGGCAGGCCGGTCAGCGCGTCCTTGATGGCCAGGTCGCGATTGTCCAGTTCGGCGCGGATCATGCGGGCATTGATTGCGTGGTTCTGAAGCAGCACGATGATGACGCCGACCACATAGAACGGCGTTTGAATTCCGACGATCGGCATTCCGGGCGCCGCAGAAAACAATGCGCCGACCACGTAAGGCAGGCTTACGGCCAACATGACGAATATGGCGAAGCGCGGGGTCGCCGCATTGCGTGACGACACCACGCCGACGACGCCTGCGACATTCAAGGCGGCAAGTACGGAAAGCGCCATATTCCCGCTGGCAACACAGCCATAGCAGCCGAGGCCGAAAACGACCGACCAGACGCCGCTGGCTGCCATCAGGCCCGCCAGCGGCCCTTTCGAGCCGCGCCTGCGGGCCTGCTCGCATTCCCGCATCAGCAGAACGCGGACGGTGAAAAGCATCAGGTCGGCGGCAATCCAGGCGTAGGGCCACCAATCTCCGGTGGCAAGAGCGGCGCTGACCGCAACCAACAGAACGCTGATGGTGCCGAACAGGACTGCGAATTTGCGGTCGAAGGTGGTGTCGAGAAGCCGGGCGCGGACAGCTTCCGGTTCCAATTTCATCGGCGAAGAGAACCAGGCAAACAGGCGAGCGGCGGCGCTCCACGTTTTGCGCGGCTCCTTGGTGGTCAGGGATAGGTCGCTTGCCAGTCGAGCGCTCCGTGCCGGTCGACACAGTCTTCGCCGGCATGCTGGGCCAGGGTGATTAACATTCGCTTAGAGCATCCGGCGCAAAACCGGGCTTTCGGAACTCCCCGCTCCGCCGCTCTGGAGCAATTCCAGGAAAAGTGTGAAGCGGTTTTCCGTCCGGAATTGCGTCAAAACAAAAAAGATAGAGCGGTTCGGCGTTTCTGCGAAACGATGAACCGCTCTAGCGGATCTGCCGCCGGGTTGCCGGTTTTAGCTTGCCGGCCCCGGTCGTCTGCGGACTGCAGGCCGGCGCGGCGGGCCCGGCTCGGGATCGGTCTTCGCCGCACGTGCCGGCTGCCCATGAGGGGTTTCGATCAGCGTGATCTTCTGCCAGATCTTTCGCGAGAGGTTCGAAGCCAGGTTCTCGATGTCATTGACGCCGTCGATGACCACGGCGTCATTCACCGATTGCGCGAACAGCGCGGCGATCTTGCCGGTGATCGACAGCATTTCGGAGCAGTAGTCGAGATAGCGGGCAAGGTCGGCGGCGTTGGTGATGCGGGCTGGCGAATGCGCAGTCGGCTTGAAACTGGCTGAAAGCGTTGCCGGATCCTTGGTCAGCTGGTGCATGTCGATGACGTGGATCAGCGACCGCAGCCCGTGGAGCTGGCGAAACACCCGCTTGCGCTTGATCCGCTCCTCGGAGCGAATCAGGGCCAGGAAGCCCAGCACCGCGAGGATGATCATGTTGAGGGAGGCTTCGATGCCTTGCACCGACTGGAAGGCATCGTGGTTTCCCGAGATGCGGCCGAGCGGCAGGATTGTGCCGACGAACAGGAACATCAGCGCTCCGACGACGAAGGCGGCGATGATGAGGCCGCGCAGCCACCAGATCGGCGCCTCCAGCGCCTTGGCTGCCTTTGCCAGATCGCGCGACAGCGACACGAGCTCGGCGGCGACGCCGCGCAAGCCTGCATCGGGAAAGCGCTCGGCGACGCGCCCTTCCAGCCGTTCGGCGGTTTCGAGGATCAGTTTCGGATCAAGCGAGCGGTAGCGCATGACGAAATGTCCGATCGGTGCTCAGGGTTCGGCCGGGGCGTTGGTGCGCTTGCCGTAGCGGTTGGGGCCGGGTTGCCCTGGAAACAGGCAAAGCACGAGGAAAGCGATGATCGAGACAACCGGCACGAACAGCACCAGCGCCGCAACGCCCGGCTTGTCGAGGTCGTGCAACCGCTTGACCGCCAGCACCACGTTCGACCAAAGCGAGGCAATGAAGGCGATGAAGAAAATGAACGACCACATGTTGCTCTCGGTGGTGCCCTCCGGCACCAGCGTGAAACGGTAGAGCGGGAAGGCCTGTATGATGGCCACCAGCAGTCCTCCAAGAAAATAGGCCGCGCGGCTGACGCGGCCCGAAGCTTTGAAGAAAAGCCAGATGAGGTCTGATCTATCAGGCAAGCGAATTCCGTCCGTATTCGTTGAGAAAGATCAATCGCGCAGCAATTCGTTGATCGATGTCTTGGAACGGGTTCTGGCATCGACCCGCTTGACGATGACGGCGCAGTAGAGGCTGGGGCCGGGCTCGTTGTTTGGAAAAGGCTTGCCCGGCAGCGAGCCGGCGACGACGACGGAATTAGGCGGCACCTCGCCGTAGAAGATCTCGCCGGTGGCACGGTCGACGATCTTGGTCGACTGGCCGATGAAGACGCCCATGCCGAGCACCGAGCCTTCGCGAACGATGCAGCCTTCGACCACTTCGGAACGGGCGCCGATGAAGCAATTGTCCTCGATGATGGTTGGGCCGGCCTGCATCGGCTCCAGCACACCGCCGATGCCGACGCCGCCCGACAGATGCACATTCTTGCCGATCTGGGCACAGGAGCCGACCGAAGCCCAGGTGTCGACCATGGTGCCGCTGTCGACATAGGCGCCGACATTGACGAAGGACGGCATCAGCACGGCGCCGGGCGCGACGTAGGCGGAGCGGCGCACGATCGACGACGGCACGGCGCGGAAGCCCGCCTTCTCGAAATCGACGGCGCTCCAGCCGTCGAATTTTGAGGGCACCTTGTCCCACCATACCGCCTGACCGGGACCGCCCTCTATGATCTCCATCGGGGTGAGCCGGAAGGACAGCAGCACCGCTTTTTTCAGCCACTGGTTGACGTGCCATTTGCCGTCGGCCTGCCGCTCGGCGACGCGTGCGACGCCCCGGTCGAGCAGGTCGAGCGCCGATTGGATGGCCTCGCGCGTCTCGCCGCGGGTTGCGGTCGAAATCGTGTCGCGTTCCTCGAAGGCGTTCTCGATGATCTCCTCGAGGCTCGCGAGATCGGGCTTCGACATGAATTCGCTCCATTACCAAGCTGTTAAGGGCCGGCGCCTTAACCTGTTTGAAAGTCGCGCGGACCCTATGTGAAGGCTTGGGGAGGGTCAATCGCGGCAGCGTCACGGGACGGCGCAGGTGAATGATTGGACGGGTAAAGCAAATATGACTCCCATGGAAAAGGCGGGATGGACGCCGCTGCCGCATTCGGACGAGGATCTGGAGCGATCGAAAAGCGTGCCGGACACGCCGCAAACGCGCGCGGAGACATATCGGCTGGCCTGGAACGACCCCGATTTCATGACGCGGCGCGAGTTGCGCGCGGTCAGGCTGCAACTCGAACTGCTGAAGCCGGAGATGATCCTGGCCGAGCGCGGCATCCAATCGACCGTCATCCTGTTCGGCGGCGCGCGCATTCCCGAGCCCGGCGGCGAAGCCTGGGCGGCCAAGAACGAGACGCAGAAGAAGAACCTCGAGCAAAACAGCAAATATTACGAGGAGGCGCGCAAATTCGCCCGCCTCTGCTCACAGCAGTCGGCCACCTCGTACTATCGCGAATTCGTCGTGGTGACCGGCGGCGGGCCGGGTGTCATGGAGGCCGGCAATCGTGGCGCCGACGATGTTGGCGCGCCGTCGATCGGTCTCAATATCGTGCTGCCACACGAGCAGGCGCCAAACGCCTACGTGACGCCGGAACTCTGCTTCAACTTCCACTATTTCGCGGTCCGCAAGATGCATTTCGTCATGCGTGCCAAGGCCGTTGCGGTGTTTCCAGGCGGCTTCGGCACGATGGACGAGTTCTTCGAGACGCTGACCCTGATCCAGACCGGCCGCATGGAACGCGTGCCGGTCATTCTGTTCGGCAAGGCTTTCTGGGCAAAGGCGATCGACCTCGATTTCCTCGCCGAGCAAGGCACGATCACACCCGGCGATCAGGATATCATCGATTTCGTCGACACCGCTGACGAGGCCTGGGGGATCGTCAGCCGCTTCTATAAACTTTGACATGCAAGCAAGGACTTGAAGCGCGCCGGCTGCCTCAAGCAGGGACTTCCACGATCGCCGTGAGAAAGCTGGCGAGGTCGTCGGTGACGAAGTCCACATCGTCCTCGTTGGCCGGGTCGCGTTCCCAGATTTCCGAGAAGGTCGGCTCGAAATTGCGCGGCACCACCAGCACCGTGGTCATGCCCAGCGATTTCGGCACCGACAGGTTGCGGGCAAGATCTTCGAACATCACCGCATTTTGTCCGGTAACGGCGTGGAGTTCGGCAAATTTCTCATAGGATTGCCGCGCCGGCTTCGGGTTCAGTCCGGCTGCGACGATATCGAAAATATCATCGAAATGCTCGAGAATGCCCAACTGCCGCGCGGTGCGTTCGGCATGCCGGCGATCCCCGTTGGTGAAGATGAATTTACGGCCGGGAAGCTGGCGAATGGCGGTGCCGAGGACGGGATCGGGCACCAGCCAGGAATAATCGATATCGTGCACTTTCTCGAGAAAATCGTCGGGGTCGATGCCGTGGCGCGTCATCAATCCGTTCAGCGTCGTGCCATATTCGCGGTAGAGCTCCTTTTGCAGCTTGCGTGCTTCCTCGCGCGGCAGCGTCAGCAATTCTCCGACGTAGGCGGTCATCTTCACATCGATCTGCGAGAACAGATTCGAATGATGCGGATAAAGCGTGTTGTCGAGATCGAACACCCAGTCGGTGACATGGGCAAAGCGGGCGGGGTCGGGAAGTGTCGTCATACGTCCTTATGGCACGAAACGATCTTTCTAACAGGAGGTTTATCCACAACCTATGCGCGCCCTGGGTGGTAAAAATGGCGCCATGATTAAAATCTTAAGCATCGCCGAAAGGTGACATTCAGCGCTTTGCTGGAACCAAGACGGACCAGTGGGAGCAAGCGATGAATCGCATATTTCTAAAGTCTGCCGCCATCGCTTTCGCCTCCGTCGCGGTCTCGCTTTTGCTGACGCTGATCGTCGTGCCGGCAATGGGGTTTCCGATCAATCGCACCATCTGGCTGACATCCACCGTGTGCCCGCTCGCGCTGGCCTGGAGCGTCGGCGCCTATACGTTCTGGCAGGGCGAAAGGTTGCAGACCGCGCATCGCGAGCTCGCCCGCGCCCATGCCCAACTCGCCGCCGCACACAGGCGCTTGGCGGAAAAGGCGAGCCGCGACGACATGACCGGCATGCTCAACCGCGAAAGTTTCTTTGCCGCTCTCGACGGCTCCCGGCGCAAATCCGATCGCGGGGCATTGCTGATCGTCGATGCCGACCATTTCAAGACCATCAACGACAGCTACGGCCATCTGATCGGCGACGATGCGCTGCTCCTGATTGCAAACGCGATAGAGCGTGGCGTGCGCAGCGGCGACGTGCTTGGCCGCATCGGCGGCGAGGAATTCTGCGCCCTTCTGATTGGTGCCACCGAACACGAGGCCAGGCGCATCGCCGAGCGCATCCGCCGTGAAGTCGAGCGTATCCGTTTCCGGCCCGTCGACGAACGAACGGTTCCGCTGACAGTCAGTATTGGCGGCATCACCTGCGGCAGAGACGCCGCAGTGTCGGAGCTAATGCGCGCCGCCGACCAGCGGCTCTACGAGGCCAAGCATCGCGGCCGGAATCTGTCGATCATCGACCGCGATATTTCCGAAGCCGCCTGAGCTCGGCCCTAAGCCTTCTGCTGCATTCAACCGCGCCGCTGCCAGACTGTCAAAATCCGACGATGGCGATGCGGAACAGCAGGGCGGCCGCCGCCAGCGCCACCAGAGCGATGCCAAGGCCAATGGGAGAGCCCCAGCCATACCACTCCATCGCCAGCTTGGCATATCTGAACTCCTCGGCCGGTGTGAATGGGCCGCGCGTTGGGGTCTGATTCATGTTTCACTCCTTGCAGGCTGCGACAGGCCTTTGCCTTGCGCCTGATGCAGCATATTACTATAATGGCGGTAATGTTATGCAAATTGATAGTTAGATGATCGAAATAAATTCGTCAAACATGAATCGGGCCGACATGAAGACCGCCGTCAGCCTTGCCATTATGGGCTGGCAGGACGCGACGCAGGCTTATGACGAGGCAGTGGGCGATAAGCTTGGGCTGAGTATGGCGGAACGCCATTGCCTGGCGCTGCTCTATGGCGGCCCGCGATCGGCTGGCGAGGTCGCGGCCGCAACAGGGTTGACGCCGGCCGCGGTCACCGCGCTGATCGACCGGCTGGAGGCACGCGGCCTGCTGACACGAACGCGCAGCCTCGAGGACAGGCGCAAGGTGGTCATAGAGGCGACGGAACTCACGCGAGAACTATCGACGCGCTATTATGGCGCGATCGCGCAGGAGGGGGAAAAGGTGATCGCCACATTCAGCGACACTGAACTCGCCACGATCCTGCGCTTCGTCACGGCGTCGCTCGACCTTCAGCGCGACCAGCTGGCCCGGCTGAAGGCCGAGGCTTTGGAAACAGCCGACAGCCTATAGGCTCGCCGGGTCGAGCGCTGGCTCGCCTTTGCGGCGCGCCACGATCGCCGCAAGATCGGCGGTCTCGAAAGCATCACGCAGGGCGTCGAACGACGGCAGCACGAAATAGGCACGCTGGAACTTGTCGATCTCGTAGCCGGTGCGCATCACGGTTTCCAGGTCGAACGGGACATGGTGCGCCTCGCCGCCTTCGACCGCGAACTGAAGCTCCGTGAAGGATGACATCAGCCCGGCGCCGAAAGCCTTCAGCGGCTGGCCCGGCTCGCGTATCAGCCCGTATTCGACGGTGTACCAGTAAAGCCTGGTGATCATCTCGTCGCCGCCGAGCGCAATCACGCTATCGGCCTTTTTGCCATACATCTGCATGAAGTCGGCAAAGACCGGCTGCGTCAGGATCGGCACGTGACCGAAGAAATCGTGGAACATGTCGGGCTCGACGATGTAGTCGAGCTCCTTTTGGGTTCGAAGCCAGTTGGTGACCGGGAAGCGGCGGTTGGCGAGGTGGTCGAAGAACGGCTGGGCGGGGATGAGCCCCGGCACGGCGACGATCTCCCAGCCGGTGAACTTGCGCAGCTTCTCGCTGACCGCACCGAAATCCGGGATCTTGTCGAGAAGGCCGAGCGCCGCAACGCCATCGAGATAGGAATGATGGGCGAGCTTCCTGGTCAGCTTCGTCTGGCGGTCGCACAGTGTGCGCCACACCGCCTGTTCTTCGTCGTTATAATTGTAGCCCTGCGCCACGGTGAAATCGGCACGGCAGACCGAATAATCGCCGCGAAGACCTCGCGCCGCGCATTCGCGGGCATAGTCGGCAACGTTCATTGTCATGGCTTGCTCTCCCTGGAAATCATGATCAGCGGATTGCCGGAAATTCTAGCCGGATGGCGCGAGGCAAATCAGCTTTGATGGTGGCTCAAACGCAGGGTTGGAGGTAAAAGGCTCCACGATCGAGCTTTGGGAGAGTGAAAATGCCTCAGTTTGACGAATTCGAGATCAAGATGCTCGACATCCTGCAGCGCGACGGGCGCAAGCCGGTCTCCGAATTGGCGCAGGAGATCGGCCTGTCGACGACACCTTGCGCGCGGCGCTTCGAGGCCCTTCAGCAGGCGGGCATCATAAAGGGCTTCGCTGCGGTGCTCAGCCGCCGCGCCGTCGGGCTGATGGTCGAGGTGTTCATCCAGGTGCGCCTCGTAACCCACAGCGACGGCTCGCCCGAAAACTTTATCGCCGCCGTGCAGCGCATGGACGAGGTGTCGTCGTGCTGGACGATGACTGGAGACTACGATTTCCTGCTGCATGTCATGGTGCCGTCGGTCGACGAACTCAATGCCTTCGTCATGCACCGGCTGATGCGGCTCGAAGGCGTGCGCGACGTACACACGCAGCTTGTGCTGCAGAACATCAAGGGGCCAGGCCATGTCCCGCTTGCACATCTCAGACGATAGGCATTTCTGCGGAAAAGCTGCACACGAACTGCTGAATCGAGCCAATCTCCAGAGCTAGATCGCCGACTACGACATGCGGACCGCCATTGCATAAGGTCCGCCATGAAAATCGTCCTGATCAATCCGCCACATACAGCTATCGGCAGCCGCGTGCCGGACGACCATCTGCCGCCGCTCGGTTTGCTGGCACTGGGCGGTCCGCTGATCGACGCGGGACATCAAGTGCGGCTTGTGGACGCCGAATTCGGGCCGATGGCGCTTGCCACGCTGGTCCGGGACGCGTTGAGCGATCATCCCCACTGTATTCTGATCGGCCATTCCGGCTCGACGTCTGCGCATCCGACAGCCCTGCTGATCGCCGGCATGGTCAAGCACATCGATCCGGCGGCAATCCTGATTTATGGCGGCGTGTTTCCGACCTATCACTGGCGCGACATACTGGCTGAAACGAATGTCTTCGACTTCATCGTTCGTGGCGAGGGCGAGGCGACCATCGTCGCGCTGGTCGAAGCGCTTGAAAACCGCAAGCCGCTGTCGGATGTGGCGGGCATCGCCTTTCCTGACGATTTGCGCCAGCCCTTTGCCACCAAGCCGGCAAGAACGATCGCCAACCTGGACGACTACCGCATCGGCTGGGAACTGATCGACCTCAGTCGCTACAGCTATTGGGGAGGCAAGCGCGCGGTGGTCATGCAGTTCTCGCGAGGCTGTCCGCATCTGTGCAACTATTGCGGCCAGCGCGGCTTCTGGACGCGCTGGCGGCACCGCGACCCCGGGAAGTTCGCGCGGGAGATTGCCTGGCTATACCGCGAGCATGGCGTCGAGCTGATCAACCTTGCCGACGAGAACCCGACGTCGTCCAAAAAAGCCTGGCGCGCCTTTCTCGATGCGATGATCGCCGAGAATGTGCCGGTGCTGATCGTCGGCTCCACCCGCGCCGACGACATCGTCCGCGACGCCGACAGCCTGCATCTCTATCGCCGGGCCGGCGTCATCCGCTGGCTGCTTGGCATGGAAAACACCGACGAGCGGACGCTTGCATTGATCCGCAAGGGCGGCAGCACCTCGTCCGACCGCGAGGCGATACGGCTGCTGCGCCTCAACGGCATCTTGTCGATGGCGACCTGGGTGGCCGGTTTCGAGGACGAAAGTTTGCGCGACCTCTGGCGCGGCTTCCGCCAGCTGATCGCTTATGACCCCGACCAGATCCAGGCGCTCTATGTGACGCCGCATCGCTGGACGCCGTTCTTCAGGATTGCCAAGGACCGCAAGGTGATCCAGCTGGACGCCCGCCTGTGGGACTACAAGCATCAGGTCCTGCGGATGACCCGCCTCAAGCCGTGGATGCTGTTCTTCGCCGTCAAGCTGATCGAACTGGCGGTGCAGTCGCGGCCCAAGGCCTTGGCGCGCATCCTGTTCCACAAGGATCCGGAGCAACGGCATTCGATGCGCTGGTACACCAGAATGGGCCGCCGCGTCTGGTTTCGCGAAGTCTGGGGCTTTCTGGTCCGCGACCGCCGCCTCAAAAATGGCCCGACGCTCGCCGAATTCTGGGGCGCGCCGCAAGACGAGGAAGAGGAATCGATGGTTGTCGAACGCCTGCCGCGTAAGTCCGTGACCGCTATTTCGCCAAACGCATGAGCCCCTCAGACACCCGGCCTCACGGCACGATCAGCGTGCCGGCGCCGTGTTCGGTGAACAGCTCGAGCAGCACCGCATGCGGCGTCTTGCCGTTGAGGATGACGACGCCTGCGACGCCGCGCTCGATTGCCTCGATGCAGGTCTCGACTTTGGGGATCATGCCGCCCGAGACCGTGCCGTCCTTGATCAGGGCCTTGGCCTCGGCCACGGTCAGCTCGTCGATCAGCTTCTTGTCCTTGTCGAGCACGCCGGGCACGTCGGTAAGGAACAGCAGGCGCGTCGCCTGGCAGGCGCCGGCGATGGCGCCGGCAAAAGTGTCGGCGTTGATGTTGTAGGTATGGCCGTCGCGGCCGGGCGCCACCGGCGCCAGCACCGGGATCATTTCGGACCGCGCCAGGAGGTCGAGCAATGTGCGGTCGACCTCGACAGGCTCACCAACGAAGCCCAGGTCGAGCACCCGTTCGATGTTGGAATCCGGATCGATCATGGTCTTTCGTGCCTTTTCGGCAAACACCATGTTGCCGTCCTTGCCGCACAGGCCGATCGCCCACTCGCCCTCGGCATTGATCAGCGCGACGATCTCCTTGTTGATCGACCCGGCCAGCACCATCTCGACAATCTCGACGGTTTTCTGGTCGGTGACGCGCAAGCCGCCCTCGAATTTGGATTCGATGCCCATCTTGGCGAGCATGGCGCCGATCTGCGGCCCGCCGCCATGCACGACGATCGGGTTGACGCCGGATTGTTTCAAAAGTGCGATGTCGCGGGCGAAAGCCTTGCCGAGCGCGATGTCGCCCATCGCGTGGCCGCCATATTTCACCACGACCGTCTTGTTCTCGTAGCGCTGCATGTAGGGCAGCGCCCTTGAAAGCAGCGCGGCCTGCATTTCGGCGGTGGCGGCGACATCCGTCATCGGCGTGGATCCCAGCTTGGCATGAACGGCGGCGTCTTAGCGGGAATTAGACGACGGGGCAAACGGCTTTGCTGTCACGATCGATCAAATCACCGCCTATGCCGGCCGCTGCAGCGGCGCCCGTCGGCCCAGCCAGCCCGAGATCCTTTCCATCTGCGCGGCGAACGACAAAAGCGTTTCCTCGTCGCCGGGGCGGCCGGCGGCCTGGACGCCGAGCGGCAGGCCGGCATCGGTGACGTAAACCGGAAGCGTGATCGACGGTTGCCCGCTGACGTTCTGGATCGCCGGCCAGTGGGTGAACCACAGGCTCTTGTCCATCAGCTGGCCGAATAGCGGCTTGAACTTCAGCAGGCCGGCGAGGCGCAGTCTGTCCAGGACATTCTCGATGAATTCGTCGGCGCCTTTCGGGTCCATGGTGCCGCAGGCGAGCGGCGGGTGCGCGATGACAGGCATCAGCACTGCATCATAGTGCGCGGTTTCGGTGATAAGCCGGCGCGAGGTTGCGTGCAGCCGCTGCAGGCCGGCATAGATTTCGCCGGCCGAGAGGATTTCACCGAACCGGCTCATCACGCGCGTGGCGCGTTCGATGTCGCCTGAGATGGAGCGGCCGACGCGCAAGGCCTCGCCACGCATCGTGCCGGCCACCGCCGCGGCGACGGTTCTGGCGAAATCGGCGATGAAATCACGATCGATATAGGGCAGGTCGATCTCCTCGACGCCGTGCCCGCCTTCGCGCGCCAGCGCAATCGCCGCATCCAGAGCTTTCAACGTCTCTTCGGATATCGGCAAGCCGAGCGGCGATTTTCGATAGAAGGCGAGCTTGAGCTTGCCCGGATCGCGCCCGGCGGCCGCAGTGAAACTGCCGTTCGGCGAGGGTGCCGCGTAGGGCGACAGCGGGTCGGGCCCGTGGGTCAGGTCGAGCAGCAGGGCCGTATCGCGCACGGAGCGGGCCAACGCATGGTCGACGACGAAGCCGTACCAGCTTTCGGTGACGAGCGGCGTCAAGGGTACGCGGCCGCGCGAGGTTTTCAGCCCGACCAGCCCGGTGCAAGCGGCAGGCACCCTGATCGAGCCGCCGCCATCCGAGGCATGCGCCACCGGCACGACGCCGGCCGCGACCAGCGCAGCCGCACCGCCCGAGGAACCGCCGGTCGTATGCGCGGTGTTCCATGGATTGCGGGTGACGCCGTAAGCCACCGACTCGGTCACCAGCCTCAGCCCGTGTTCGGGTGCGGTGCTGGTGGCGATCGGGATCAGGCCGGCGGCCAGATAGCGTTCCGTCATCACCGAACTGAAATCGGGGGTGAAAGCTGGGATGCGGCTGCCGCCATGCGTCGGCACGCCTTTCATGGCGATGCCGAGGTCCTTCAGCGCAAAGGGCACTCCGGCAAGCGGCAGCTTGTGGTCGACGGTTTTCGCTCGCGCCCGCGCCGCCTCAAAAAGCGGTTCGGCGATGGCGTTGATCTCCGGCAGGGTGGCCTCGGCCCGGGCGATCGCCGCATCGACGAGATCTTGCGGTGTGATCTCTCCCTTGTGCACGAGTGCGGCCTGGCCGGTTGCGTCATGCTCCCACAGAACCCGCTCGATCGACATGGTCGCCCTCCCGCTCATTGCAAGCTAGCGGGCGGCGATTTCATTGGCAATCGACGCTGGCGCTGCCGGTGCGCAAGACCATTTCAGTCGTTGCAAATACATTACAATCGCCTAATTTGGCGGCGAATGACGCCGCAGGACATCAGCAACCTGATTGTCCGGACTTCGATGAAGGACCGGGCTGCGTTCGATCTGCTCTACCGGCAGACCAGCGCGAAACTTTTCGGCGTCTGCCTTCGTGTATTGAAGGATCGGGGAGATGCTGAAGAAGCGCTTCAAGAGGTCTTCGTCAAGATATGGACGAAGGCGGACCGTTTCGCCGTTTCGGATCTGAGCCCGATCTCCTGGCTGGTGGCCATTGCGCGCAATCATGCGATCGATCGGATCAGGGCGCGGCGAGAGCCTGCCGCCTATATCGATGCCGCGCTCGACGTGGCCGATCCGGCGCCGGGGCCGGAGACCATGGCCGTGGCGGGCGGTGAGTCCGAACGCATCTACCATTGTCTCGAGGAATTGGAGAAGGACCGGGCGGCGGCCGTTCGGGGCGCCTATCTGGATGGCAAAAGCTATGCCGAACTGGCGGAGCGCTATGGCGTACCGCTGAACACGATGCGGACCTGGCTGCGGCGCAGCCTGTTGAAACTGAGAGAATGCCTGGAGAGATGACGCTGGCTGACGACAATGGACCGGAACGTGGGGGCGACGACCTGTTCGCCGCCGAATACGTTCTTGGCGTTCTGGCCGCCGATGAACGCGAGATCGCGTCGCGCCGCATCGATGCGGACGCCGCCTTCGCGCGCCTTGTCGATGCCTGGGAGGCGCATCTTTCGCCGATGGCCGCCGCCTATCCGGAGACAGAGCCTCCGATCAGGGTCAAGGAAGCATTGGACCGCCGGCTTTTCGCTGCAGAGCCGCGCGCCGGCCTGTGGTCGAGCCTTGGCTTCTGGCGCGGTCTTGCCGCCGCCGCCATTGCGGCGCTGGCGATCTACATCGCCGTGCCTTACTTCCGCCCGTCCACCGAGCCGCCGCAGGCGCGGCTTGTCGCCTCGCTGGCGGCCGAAGGCAGCGACGTCAAATATCTCGTCGTCTACGATGCCGCCCGTCACGAGGTCGGTCTTTCCCACGTTTCCGGCGAGCGGGCCGCCGGCAAGGACTTCGAGCTGTGGATGATCGAAGGCAAGAAGGCGCCGGTGTCGATGGGCGTCATCCCGGCCGGTGCGACCGCGCATTTGGCCATCCCGCCCGCCGTCCAGGAGAAATTGGCGCAAGGCGCCGTGCTTGCGGTCAGCGTTGAGCCGGCCGGCGGTTCACCGACCGGCCAGCCGACTGGACCGGTGGTCGCAGCGGGCGATCTGAAGAGCATCTGACCGCTTCTCATCGCGGGAAGCAGACCTGAAATCTATCTCCCGCGATGTAGACGCCTGCAAAGCTTGTTGGCGGCTGTCGATCCGAGCCCGGCAAATTGCAGCGACAAATATTTTTTTGCGGAGAGGGCGAAACTCCAGCATTTCTATCGCGTATCTCCTTGCGTTCCCAAATGAGGGGAACGATAACCCGAGGAGATTGAAATCATGCGTAAATTCGCCACCCTTTTGCTTGCCGGCACGGTCGCCATTTCCGCGCTCGCCACCATTGCCTATGCTCAAAATCCGATGGTCGGCGGCGCCGCCATGTATGCCCAGAAAAACATCGTCGAAAATGCTATCAACTCGAAGGACCACACGACGCTGGTCGCTGCCGTCAAGGCAGGCGGCCTGGTCGATACACTGCAAAGCGCTGGCCCCTTCACTGTGTTCGCGCCGACCAACGAGGCCTTTGCGGCACTTCCAGCCGGCACGGTGGAGACGCTGCTCAGGCCTGAAAACAAGGACAAGCTTGTCAAGATCCTGACTTGCCATGTCATCGGCGCCAAAGCGATGGCCGCCGACGTCGCCAAGATGGTCAAGAACGACGGCGGCACCCACAAGGTCAAGACGGTCGGTGGTTGCGAACTGTCGCTCAAGGCCGACGGCGGCAAGGTCACCGTGACCGACGAGAACGGCAACGTCGCCAATGTGACGATCGCCGATGTCGAGCAGTCCAACGGCGTCATCCACGTCGTCGACAAGGTTCTCCTGCCGAAGATGTAACAAACGCACGCTGCCGGCGAAGATATCGCTAAGGGCCTCCCTGCGCACGCTCCGCGCCGTTCACGCAAGATGTGGATAGGCGCGGAGTCCCGCTTTGAGGACAGCGATCGTCACCGGCTTTTGATTTCCGTGTGGCGGTCGAATTTGGCACAAGCAATGACAGGAGGAATGGCCATGAACCGTCGCGAGCTTCTTTTGAGTGGTGCGGCAGCCATTGGCGTTGTCGCAGGCGCCACCGCGCTGCGCATGGGCGGAGCCCAGGATGCACGCGCGGCTGAGACTTTCGAGGTTACCAAGACCGAAGCCGAGTGGCGCGCCATCCTGTCCGACGCGGCCTTCAATGTGCTGCGCAAGGAGGGCACGGAATACCCGGGCACCAGTCCGCTGCTCAACGAGCACCGCAAAGGCATCTTCGCTTGCGCCGGCTGCGGCCTGCCGGTCTATTCGTCAGAGACCAAGTTCGATTCCGGCACAGGCTGGCCGAGCTTCTGGCAGGAAATCCCGAATTCCGTCGGCAAGACCGTGGACAGGTCTTTGGGCATGACCCGCACGGAGGTCCATTGTCGCCGCTGCGGCGGCCATCTCGGCCACGTATTCGACGACGGTCCGCCGCCGACCGGGTTGCGACACTGCATCAATGGCGTTGCCCTGACCTTCAAGCCGGCGACCGGGTGAGGACGGCTGCGACCCTGACTTTGTCGGAGCGCGAGAGGACTTCGTAATGGTTGATTTTGCGCATGACCCCGAAAATCGCTTTTCGGGGTCATGCGCGAGGGCGCCAGGCGGGGGATCCAGCGCGCCTCAATGGCCCCCGCCACCGCCGCCCTGAGCGGCTGGCTTGCGGATCACCAGGGTGAAGAGCCCAAGCGTCGCGAACAAAACCGTCAGCATGAAGAATACGTCCATGAACGACAGCAGCGACGCCTGCTGCTGGACCATGCCTGACAGTTTGGAGATGGCCGCCTTGGAGGCGTCTAGCCCGGCGGTCTGCTCGAAGTTGAGCGTCATGTTCTGCAGCTTCTGCTGCGCAGCGGCACTTCCCCATTGCACGTGCTCGGAAAGCCTGGCGTAGTGGAAGGCATTGCGGTCGATCAGCACGGTGTTGATGACTGCCAGGCCGACGGCGCCGCCGAGATTGCGGGTCAGGTTGAACAGGCCAGACGCATTCTTCAGCCGCTCCGGCGGCAAGGTTCCGAGCGCAATGTTGTTGATTGGCACCATGCAAAGCATCATCGAGCAGCCGCGCAGGATCTGCGGGATCAGCAGTTCATAGAAATCCCAGTCGGCGGTGAGATGCGTCATCCACCAGGTCCCCGTGGCGAAGCCGAAGAAGCCGATCATCATCATGATGCGCGGGTCCATCTTGTTCGACAGGATGCCGGAGATCGGCGCAGTGAAGAACATGGCTAGGCCGCTGACGAACAGCGCCTCGCCGATCATCATCGAATCGTAGCCGCGGATCCGCCCCAGAAACACCGGATAAAGATAGGTCAGACCGTAGAGGCCGATGCCGACGACGAAGGAGAACAACGAGCCGAAGGCAAAATTGATATTGCTGAAAGCCCTCAGGTCGACAATCGGCTCCTCGGCGGTGAACACGCGCCAGAAGAACAGCACCGCGCCGAAAGTCATGATGACGGCGCAGATGAACACCGCCTGATCCTGCAGCCAGTCGTTGTTGGGACCTTCCTCCAGCACATATTCCATGCAGCCCAGGAAGGCGGCCATGCCGGCAAGCCCCCACCAGTCGAACTTGCTGAACAGCTTGAGATTGGGTTTGTCGAAGTCGATCAGCGACCAGGCGGCCGTCGTCACCAGAATGCCGGGCACGACGTTGACCAGGAACAGCCAGTGCCAGGACATGGCATGGCTGATATAGCCGCCGACGGTCGGGCCGATGGTTGGCGCCAGCGTCGCCACCAGACCGATCATCGGCGAGACGATGGCGCGACGCGACGGCGGGAAGATGGTGAAGGCGGCTGCAAAGACGCTCGGGATCATGCCGCCGCCGATGAAGCCCTGCACGGCGCGGTAGACGATCATCTGGTCGATATTGGTTGCGGTCGCCGCCAGCGCGCTGGCCGCGGTGAAACCTGCCGCCGAGATTGTGAACAGTACCCGCGTCGACAGCATCCGGCTGAGGAAGCCCGACAGCGGGATCATCACCACCTCGGCAATCAGATACGCCGTCTGCACCCACGGAATCTCGTCCGAACTGGCGCTCAGGCCCGCCTGGATCTCGGCCAGCGAGGCCGAGACGATCTGGATGTCCAGGATGGCCATGAACATGCCGAACACCATTGCCAGGAAGGCGATGACGCGGCGCGTCGAGATGTGGTCGACCGGCACCGGCATGGCTGGCGCCGGCGCCGATCCTGCAGTTAGGGTTGCGGTCGCCATGACCCTTGCTCCCGGTTCCGCTTTACTTCGATGCCGAAGGCGCGGTGCGGCTGTCGACGGCGACGACGACGCTCAGGCCGGCGCGCAGCTTGCCCGTCTTCAGCACATCCGCGGGCACGTCTATGCGAACCGGAACGCGCTGCACCACCTTGGTGAAATTGCCTGTGGCGTTTTCCGGCGGCAGCAGCGAGAACACTGCTCCCGAAGCCGGGGCCAGCGACGACACGGTACCCTCGATGTCCTGACCGTCGATCGCGTCGACCGACACTCTGACCTTTTCACCAGGCACCAGCCGGGCAAGCTGGGTCTCCTTGAAGTTGGCGACGATGTAGAGCTTGTCCATTGGCACGATGACGGCGAGCTTCTGTCCGGGGCTGATCAGGTCGCCCTGCTCGACCGAGCGGTTGCCGACCACGCCGTCATAGGGTGCGCGCAGCACGGTGAAGGACAGATCCCGCACCGCCTTGTCGTGGGCAAGCTGCAGCGAGCCCAGCGTACTTGCCGATTCCGCCCGCTGCGCCTGGAGCACGCCGATATTCGCCTGAGCCGCCGCGATCTGCGCGTCGGCGCCGGCTAGTGCGGCATTGGCTTGCTCGACCGCCGTCTGGGCATCGTCCAACTGGGCCTGGGTACCGACGCGGGTCTTGAGCAACTGGGCGGCACGAACCTGAGCTCGCTTCGCATTATCGGCCGCGGCCTGGTCGGCGGTCTTCTGCGCCTGCGCCTGCTTGAGCGAGGCGCGCGCCGCCTCGGTCTGGGCATCGATGCGGTCGAGCGTCTTGCTCAACGTGGCGATCTGCGCCTCGGCCTGAGCAACGGCTATCTTGTAGTCACCGTCATCGACGATCAGCAACGGGTCGCCGGCCTTCACCTGCTGGTTCTCGGTCACTTTGACCTGATCGACATAACCCGAGATTTTTGGCGAGATGAACGCGGTGTCGGCCTGGACATAGGCATCGTCAGTCGTGATCATGAAGCGCCCGTCGGTCCAGTAATCATAGCCATACCAGGCGCCGGCGCCCAGCAGGGCCAGGCCGATGATGGGCAACAACATCGAGCGCGTCGAGCGCTTCTTCTTGGCGGGAGCCAGCGGGGTGACGTCGGCGGGCTTGAGAGGGGTTTCCGGCGCTTCGATCGCAGGCTGGACCTTGGCACTGGGGAAGGGGCGGACTTCGGCACTGGTGGGCGCGTTCGAGGACATGATATCTCTCTAAATTAACTGGCGCTGAATTTTGTCAGACTGAACCGTTCGGTTCGATCTCGACGTTGACTTAGCGCTTAAAGAGGACCATATCAAGAGCAATCGAACCGGATGGTTCGAATTATTTTACGAGGTGTGACATTATGGCCGAAGCCCCCAAGGCCGCTCCTTTGCCTGATTCAGGCCCATTGCCCGGCGCTGGCAAGGACCAGTGCGATCTGCTGGACAGCCTGCCGCGCGGCCGCCCGGCCGCGGGTCAAGACCCGGTCAAGCGCAGCCAGATCATCGACGGTGCGCGCCGTGTCTTCATCGAAAAGGGCTTCGAAGCCGCGTCGATGAACGACATTACGCGCGAGGCCGGCGTGTCCAAGGGCACCATCTATGTCTACTTCGCCAACAAGGAAGAGCTCTTCGAAGCGCTGATCGAGGAAGAGCGCGGCACGATTTTCAAGAACATGTATGAGGTGCTCGACCAGATCGGCGACCTTCGCCAGACGCTGGTGAAGTTCGGCATCGTGCTGTCCATGAAGATCACTTCCGCGAGGGTCATCCTGGCGCAGCGGACGGTGATCGGCGCGTCGGAACGCATCCCGGAGCTTGGTGCCCGGTTCTACGAACGCGGCCCGAAGCGTGGCCATGACAGGGTCGTCGTTTTCCTCAACATGGCTATCGAACGCGGCCTGCTGAAGATCGACGACGTCGAGCTTGCCGCCTATCAGTTCACCGAGCTGTGTCTGGCCGGTCTTTTCCGCCAGTGCATTTTCGCCTATCGCACCAAGGCGCCAAGTGTGGCCGAGATCGAACACATCGTCAGGTCGGGCGTCGATGTGTTCCTGAAGGCCTACAGCACCGAACAGCTTGCAGAGCAGGAACGGGCCTCCAGCCCCGCCTGACAGGCTGCCAGGGTCGGTGGCCTATCCGCCATTGGCGGCGAGCACGATCGCCGCACGCAATTCCTCGAGGCCCTCGCTCTTTTCCGACGACGTGGCGAGCACGAAGGGGAAGGCCGCCGGGCGTTTCTTGATCTTCTGGAGCGTTTCCTCGACCAGTCGCGGTACCCCCGCCGCCTTGATCTTGTCGGTCTTGGTCAGCACGATCTGATACGACACCGCCGCCTTGTCGAGCAGCGACAGCACCTCGTCGTCCTTGGCCTTGATGCCATGGCGGGCATCGATCAGCACGTAGACGCGCTTCAGCGTCACCCGGCCCTTCAGATAGTCGAACACGAGCTTCGTCCACTCGTCGACCTTTTCCTTCGGTGCCGTGGCGTAGCCATAGCCTGGCATGTCGACCAGCGCCATCGGCGGCAGATCGGCGCCTTCTCCCGAAAATCCGCCAGGCACGAAATAGTTGAGCTCTTGCGTCCTGCCCGGCGTGTTGGAGGTGCGCGCCAGCCCCTTCTGGTTGACCAGCGCGTTGATCAGCGACGATTTGCCGACATTGGAGCGGCCCGCAAAGGCGATCTCGGGCGGACCCTCCGGCGGCAGGAATTTCATTGCCGGCACGCCGCGGATGAATATCCAGGCTCGCGTGAACAATTCGATGCCGATCGTGGTCTTGTTCAACGCGTTCAAACCGCTGCCTCCAGAAGAAAAATGTTGCTGCCACGAATGGCATTGAGATTGCGGCTGATCTTTTCTACCGGCCAGTGCCACCACGCCAGCGCCAGCAGCCGCCGGATGGTCCTGTCATCGAAGCGCATCTTCACCACCTTCGACGGATTGCCGGCGACGATCGCATAGGCCGGCACATCGTGCGTCACCACCGACTTTGCCGCGACGATGGCACCGTCGCCGATCTTCACGCCGGGCAGCATAACCGCTTCCATGCCGATCCAGACGTCGTTGCCGACGATTGTGTCGCCACGCACCTCCTTCGACCATGTCGCCGGGTCGAAACCTTCCTCCCAGCCGTGACCAAAGATGTTGAACGGATAGGTCGAAAAGCCGGACATGGCGTGATTGGCGCCGTTCATGATGAAGCGCGCGCCTTCGGCAATGGCGCAGAACTTGCCGATGATCAGCCTGTCGCCGATGAACGGATAATGATGCAGCACGCATTTTTCGGCGAATTTGTCGGGTCCGTCAGGGTCGTCATAATAGGTGAAGTCGCCGATCTCGATATTCGGCGCCGTCACCAGCGGCTTCAGAAAGCCGACGCGCGTGTGCAACGGGATCGGATGCTTGATCGATGGATTGGGTCCGGTCATATCGAGCTCCGTCGAGCAACTGCCAGGCAGGTCAAAATAGCGCGATCCGTCCGGCAGTACCAATCGCTTAATCCAGACCGGCAGCCTGTGCAAAAAGCCCCGGACGAACCAGGGCTTTTTGGTCTCGCATCGTCGGAGCGCCGGCTATTCCGCCGGCGACGGTTTCTTGCGGAACAGCGCGACCAGATTGTCCCACAATTCGATCTTGGCGCCCTGCCGCTTCATGATCACGCCCTGCTGCAGGATCGACAGCGTGTTATTCCAGGCCCAGTAGATAACGAGGCCGGCCGGAAAACCCGCCATCATGAAGGTGAAGATCACGGGCATCCACGTGAAGATCGCCGCCTGCGTCGGGTCCGGCGGCGTCGGGTTCATGCGCATCTGCAGGAACATCGTCACGCCCATGATCAGCGGCCAGACGCCGATCATCAGCATGTGCGGCAAGGTAACGGGGATCAGCCCGAACAGGTTGAAAATCGATGTCGGGTCCGGCGCCGCCAGATCCTGGATCCAGCCGAAGAACGGCGCGTGCCGCATCTCGATGGTGATGTAGAGCACCTTGTAGAGCGAGAAGAACACCGGGATCTGCAATGCCACCGGCCAGCAGCCGGCGAGCGGATTGATCTTCTCGGTCTTGTAGAGCTCCATCATCGCCTGCTGCTGCTTCATCTTGTCGTCCGCGTATTTCTCGCGGATCTCGAGCATCTTGGGCTGCACCTTCTTCATGTTCGCCATCGACGCATAGGACTTGTTGGCGAGCGGGAAGAACAGCGCCTTGACGATGACGGTGGTGGCGAGGATCGCCAGACCGAAATTGCCGAAGAATTTGTAAAGCGTGTCGATCAGCCAGAACATCGGCTTGGTGATGAAATAGAACCAGCCCCAGTCGATCAGCAGATCGAACTGGCGGATATGACGGTCCTTTTCATAGGCGTTGATCGTCGAAACTTCCTTGGCGCCGGCGAATATCTCCGACTCCACGGTCGTCGATTGCCCGGGAGCGATTGTGACCGGATCGGACAGGAAATCGGACTGGTAGCTGTGCGGATGGGGCCCGCTTTTGAACTCGAAATAAGAGAATTTGGGCTGAAATTCGCGGCCGCTCGGCGGCACCAGGGTCACCGCCCAGTATTTATCGGTGATGCCGAGCCAGCCGTCGGTCGATTTGCCTGGCTTGAATTCTCTCTCCGATTCGACCTTGGAGTATTTGTACTCTTGCAGGCCTTCGCTGCCGGTAACACCGATCAGGCCTTCGTGCAGCACATAAGTGCTGGCGATAGCCGGCTTGTCGAAACGGGTGACGCGGCCATAGTTCGACAACGTCGCGGGTGCCGAGCCCCCATTCTGGACCGTGTCGGACACGGTGAACATATATTGGCTGTCGACAGAGAAGGTGCGCTTGAAGGTCAGGCCCTTGTCATTGGTGAAGGTCACCGTGACCGGCGTCGCTGGCGTCAGAGTCGCATTGCCGTCGGTCTGCCAGACCGTGTCAGGGCCGGGCAGCCTGCCCAGATCCGGCGTGCCGGAAAAGCCGATCTCGGCGAAATAGCCGTTCGGCAGGGACGCCGGGTTGAGCAACGCGATCTCGGGCGAAGTCTTGTCGACCGTCTCCGTGTAGTGCTTGAGCCGGAGGTCGTCGAGGCGCGCACCGATGAGGTTGATCGAGCCTTCGAGGCTCGGCGTGTCGATCTTGACGCGGCTGGTCGAGGCAATCGCCTGGTCGCGGCCGGCCGCGGTGACGGCTTCGCCGCCAGGCGCGTTCGGAATGGCGCCCGGCTGCACCGGTGTTTCGCTGGCGCCCGGGCTGGTGCCTTGGGCGGCCTTCTTCCGCTCCGCCACGCGCTGCTCTTCGATGCGGGCGGCTTCGCGCTGCATCTCGCTGCGCGGCATCACATAGAAATATTGCCAAAGCGCCAGGATCAGCACCGACAGTGCGATGGTGATGAAGAAGTTGCGGTTGTTTTCCATCGAAGCCCTTGGCCTATCGTGTTCCACGCAATCTGCGGGAGAGTTCGGCCTTCAACTGGCCGAACGGAGTGGTAAGCACGTCTTCGCGCCCGACGATGACATAATCATTGCCGGGCGCCATGTCATCGGCGGCATGCGTGCGCACGGCCTCTCTGAGCCGCCGCCGGATGCGGTTGCGAACGACGGCGTTGCCGACCTTCCTGGTGACGGTGTAGCCGACACGCGGCGCCTCGCTGTCGCCGCGGCCCAGGACCTCGACGAGGAAAAGCCGCCCGCGGCGCTTTTCGCCGCGGCGGACAGCCAGGAATTCCGCGCGCTTCAGAAGCCGCTTGGGATGGGCACCCGTTGGCTTGCCGGTTGCGGGCAACGATCTTGTCTCTCGCTTGGTGCTCAGGCGCTGAGACGCTTGCGGCCGCGGTTGCGGCGGGCTGCGACGACGCCGCGGCCACCTTTGGTGGCCATGCGGGCGCGGAAACCGTGCCTGCGTTTGCGGACGAGTTTGGACGGCTGGTAAGTACGCTTCATTTGTTTAAATACCGCGGGGTGCGGCCCTTCTTGATTCTGTCACTTTGTAACAGGAGCTTTGCCGGGCCGGTTTTGGCGCGATCGAAACCGCGCCGGGACGAATGGCCCGAGCGTGAGCGGGCTTATAGAAAGAAGGGTTTTGGAAGTCAATCCAGGGTGTCGGGCCGGCGTTGTCGGACCGGCAGGGAAGTCCTTGCGGCCCTTTGTCCGGCTTCGACCAAGGATGAATTTGGCAAAAAAGCCGCAATCGCCTAATCTTGCCCGATCAAGCGATCGTGAAGACGAGCAGTCCCTAAGACAAGCAGCCGTGATGACAGGCAGCCGTGACGACGAGCATGAGTGAAGTCCCAGCAACCGACGAAAGCATCGCCCAGGCGAAGGCCGCCACCCGCAGGGTGCCGCTGGCGCGCGGCCTGTCGACCAAGTTGCTGCTGCTCACCATCGTCTTCGTGCTGTTGGCCGAAATCCTCATCTTCGTGCCCTGGATCGCCAGCTACAGGCTGAGCTGGCTGAAGGAGAGGCTGAGCACCGCCGCCGCGGTGTCGATCGTCCTGGTACAGGGCGAACCTGCCTCGCTGTCGCGTGCCGCCCAGAACGACGTACTGATGGCGATCGGCGCCAAGGCGATCGCCGTGCGCGACGGCGGCGTCTCGCGGCTTCTGGTCGTGGCCGAAATGCCGCCGCAGGTCGACGAGCATATCGATATCGCCAATGTCGGCATGATCAAGGGCATGACCGGCGCGCTGGACACGCTGTTTTTCGGCGGCAAGCGGATGCTGCGCGTTTTCGGGCCGGTCGGCGACAGCGACAAAGAATTCGAGCTGATCATGCCCGACCACCGCCTGCGCAATGCCATGCTGATCTATTCGCGCAACGTCGCCTTCGTCTCGCTGCTGATCTCGCTGTTCACCGCCATGCTGGTCTACGCCGCGATAGACCTGATCATGATCGGCCCGATCAGGACAATGACACGCTCGATGCTGTCCTTTTCCGAGGCGCCCGACGATCCCGGCCGCATCATTCACCCCGCCGCCCGGGCCGACGAGATCGGCGTCGCCGAACGCGAGCTGTCGCAGATGCAGGAGCGGCTGCAGAAGATGCTGACCGAGCAGAAGCACCTGGCCGATCTCGGCCTGGCCGTGTCGAAGATCAACCACGACATGCGCAACATCCTCGCCTCGGCGCAACTGATGTCGGACCGCCTGCGCCAGGTCAAGGACCCGACCGTGCAGGCCTTCGCACCAAAACTGCTGCGCGCGCTCGACCGTGCGGTGTCCTACTCGGAGGGCGTGCTGGCCTATGGCCGCACCCAGGAGCCGCCGCCGTCGCGCCGCAGGCTGCGGCTGCGCCAGCTGGTCGAGGACGTCCAGGGCCTGCTCGACATCGAATGCGGCATCGAATTCGTCAACGCCGTCGATCCGGTGCTCGAGGTCGACGCCGATTCCGACCAGCTGTTCCGCGTGCTCACCAATCTTAGCCGCAACGCCGTGCAGGCGATGGCGGCGGACACCGAGAGCGCCGTGGTGCGCCGCCTGACCATATCGGCCGAGCGCATCGGCAGCGTCAGCCGCATCGTCGTCACCGACACCGGCCCCGGCCTGCCGCCAAAGGCGCGCGAAAACCTGTTCGCGGCATTTCGCGGCTCGGCCCGCAGCGGTGGCACCGGCCTTGGCCTGGCGATCGCCCATGAATTGATCCGCGCCCATGGCGGCACGGTGGAGCTGGTCGAATCGATCGGCGGCCGCACCACATTCGCGGTCACCATTCCCGACCAGCCGGTCCGGCTCGACCAGGCCCGCAACGGGCTGCGCCGCCCGGCGTAACGAACCGTTTCGTTACGGATCGTTTCAATCACAAAGGGTTGGTCCGAGACTACGAGCCATCGACTCGGCCGCCGTGCAACGGCTCGTTTCGTTACGGACCGTTCCGATTGGCAAATGACCGATCCAAGACGACGACATATCGGCTCGGCCGCTGCGTGAAGTGATCTTGCCTTCGCCGGCCGGCGCATGACGGCAAAACATGACGGGCAAAACTTTTGGCCAGGATCGGCTTGCTTTTCGTAAATTCAGTCGCTAGGGAACACGTCACATCGCGGCCGGTCGCCAGGATCGGATCGCGGGGCTATGCAAAGCATGGCCTGTTGCGCGCCCGTAGCTCAGCTGGATAGAGCACCAGACTACGAATCTGGGGGTCAGGAGTTCGAATCTCTTCGGGCGCGCCATTAAACTCAATGTACGGCCCGGGGACATAGGTAACAGAATCTGCCGCCACTGGCCGGAAGGTTGCCTTGAGTGAGCGCCGTCCTTGCAAAGAGCGGATGGTCCGCTGATGCTACTCAGTCGGCCTGCTTAATCTCCGGGCCCGGTTCAGTCGGCGGGCCTGGCGTGCAATCCTGGCCGGTGCATTCCTGCACCGGATCTTTCGCCGGCGGCAGACAATTTTGGCCTTCACAATGAACGGGCGGCTGCGCTGTTGCGGCTTTATTGTTCTGCGGCACAGGCCGATCCTCAGCGCGAACGGCCGGTATTCCAAGGTCGATCACGGCCGTGCACAAGAGCGCAATCCGAAGCAAGTTCATTTTCGCCTCCGCAACTGACAGGGAGACGCAAATTATATCTTCGAACTGCGGCCAACATCCTGTCACCCGCGAACGGCGTTAACAGTGCGTTTCATTGCCGGTCGGAAGGGCGTACCGATTGAGATCGAGCGTCATCCTCTTCCTGGCGAAATAGCGCCAGAAACGGAGCTTTCGGCCAGAGGTGACTGAAGCCAACCTTCCGATTTTTCTGTACACCTGTTCGAAGGGTTCGAGGTGCGTTAGGGCCTCGCATATTCGAGGTTTTCAGTTCTTTCACGGGGGAACGTACATGACGGCATTCAACAGCGTCCGTTTCCGGGTCAAGCCGGGTAGTGAAGACGAATTCGTCGAACTGTTCAGCAGCGCTCCGCGCAATTTCGAGGGATTGCGAAAAATGGCTCTCATCAAATCGGGAGATGGCGCCTTCTTCTCGATTGGAGAGTGGGACACGTTTCAGCATATGGTCGATGCCAGGCCCAAAATGCTGGGCAATCTTGATCGGTTCCGGCATACGTTGCAGCAGCTTGAGGGCGGATATACGGATGCTGTTTCCGGCGAGGCTGTCTTCGAAACGGACGGCAGGAGCAGCGGCAGGTCGGTATAGTTTCGCACTTCGAAAAGCTTATGCCGTGCGCCACTTCCCGGCTCTATCACCTAAACCGCACATTCCCCCTGGAAAGCTCTGCCACCGACCTGCATCCCATCAGCCGCATGTCGCGTTCGATCTCGGTTCGCATCAGGCCGAGTGCCCGTTCGACGCCGGCCTGTCCGGCGGCTGCCAGCGGGAAGAGATAGTAGCGCCCGACGCCGACGGCCTTGGCGCCCAACGACAGGGCTTTCAGCACATGCGTGCCGCGCTGGACGCCGCTGTCGATGATGACGTCTATCTTGTCGCCCACCGCGTCAACGATCTCCGACAGCTGGTCGAAGGGGCTGCGCGAGCCGTCCAGCTGCCTGCCGCCATGATTTGACAGAACGATACCGGTGCAGCCGATGTCGACGGCTTTTCTGGCATCGGCGACGCTCATGATCCCCTTCAGGCAGAACTGGCCGTTCCAGAAGCGGACCATGTCTTCGACGTCCTTCCAATCCAGCGATGGATCGAGGATCTCGGTGAAATAGCGGCTGATGGAAAGCGCTCCGCCACCGAGATCGATATGGCCGTCCAACTGCGGCAGGCTGAACTTTTCGTGTGTCAAATAGTCGATAGCCCATCTCGGCTTGATCGCGAACTGCATCATGCCGCCGGGCGTAAGCCGAAAGGGGATGGAAAAGCCGGTCCGCAGGTCACGCTCGCGGTTTCCGCCGGTGACGCTGTCGACCGTCAGCATCATCACCTCGACGCCGGACGCCTTGGCGCGCTCCATCATGGCGCGGTTCAGGCCGCGATCCCTATGGAAATAGAACTGATAGACCTGCGGCGTCCTGTGCTTGCGGACTTCCTCCAGGCTGACCGTGCCGAGCGACGAGACGCCGAACATCGTGCCGAACTTCTCCGCCGCCGCGGCGACGGCGCGCTCGCCGCTATGGTGAAACAGTCGCTGGAGAGCCGTCGGCGAACAATAGACCGGCATCGCCAGCTTCTGGCCCATGACGGTGACCGACATGTCGACCTGTCCGACGCCGGCAAGGACGTTGGGGACGAGATCGCAGTCCTCGAACGCCGCCGTGTTGCGCCGCAGCGTCGTCTCGTCGTCCGCGCCGCCATCGATATAATTGAAGATCGGACCTGGCAGGCGCTGTTTTGCCAGCCGGCGGAAGTCCTGAAAATTGTAGCAGCTTTGCAATCTCATGAAATCAATCGGGTATATGCCGGGCCCGATGTCAAGCCTGTGCCATTGTCGATCGCCGGCGCTCTCGCCTCAGCCCGCCAGAGCGCCAACCGACTCCCGCTCCACCAGCGGGCATTCGAGCTTGGTGATGGGATAGCGGCCACGACCGGGAGCAGCGGGGACTTCGAGCTGCTCGATCGCCCATTGTCCCATCGCCATATGCGGCAGGATCGACGTCGTCAGCGGCGGGAACAGATGCCGCGCGATCTCCTCGTCGTCATAACCGATCACCGAAATATCCCGGGGGATGTGCAGGCCGGCCTCCTTCAGCGCCTCGTAGCAGCCGATCGCGGTGCGGTCGTTCTGGCAGAAGATGGCGGTCGGCCGGTCCTTCAGCGCCAAGAGCTCGACGGTCGCGGCATAGCCGGCGCTCGCCGACCAGTCGCCTTCGACGACCAGCGCCGGGTCGAACGGAATGTCGGCCGTCGCCAGCGCCCGGCGGTAGCCCTTCAGCCTGTCCTGCGCCGCCTGCATCCAGGGCTCGCCGGTAATGGTGGCGATACGCCGGTGGCCATGGCCGATCAAGTGGCGGGTGGAGCTCTGGCCGCCGGCGATCTCGCTCGGCACCACGGCGGGGAAGGCATAGTCGGCGGTGTAGCAGTTGAGCAGGATGACCGGAATGTCGAGGCCGTAGAGATAGTCCGGCGCGACGATCTCGCGGGTGAAAATGGTCATGTAGATCAGCGCCGAAATGCCCCGCTTGGTCAGAGCCGCGATGGCACGGGGCTCCATCACCTCGTCGCCCATGGTCTGCGCCACCAAAAGCACATTGCCGGCGTTCCACGAGGCTTGCCGCGCCCCTTCAATGGCGACGACCGCCTCCGGGCTGGTCGCCAACTGGTCGACGACGAAGCCGATCACGCCATCCAGCCCGTCGAATGCGGCAACCGGGGCTCGCAAGGCAGAAAACACGGGCGGCGAATAGCCCAGCGTTCGCGCCGTCTCGATCACCCGCTCGCGGGTTTGCTGCGACAGCCTGATGCCCGGCGTGTTGTTGAGCACGAACGAAACCGTCGCCTGCGAACAGCCTGCCGCCCTTGCGATGTCGGTCATGGTAACGCGGCCCTTGGGGTTTTTCCCGGACAGCTTGCGCCGCCTGGTACCCTCAAGGACGGGATCACGCAGTGGTTCGTTCATGTCATTGGTCCCGCGAATCTCGCATTTATAGGGCGAAGCGATACTAATAGATATAATCGACTCTCTTAGGCGATTTAATCCCCGATCCAAAACGGTTGCGACTGGGGAGGCCTCACTTGTTTGTGGGCGAGAATCCCGACCAAACTAATACTCTTTACTAATATCTGGCATCCCTATAACGTCAATCCATCATGCCCGGACGACGTCGGACCGCGCATGTTCGGAACGCAAGTCAGCCTGGTATCGGACGGTTCCCGTCAGTCGAAGCTTGCCTGCCGCTCCGGGAAATGTCAGACAAATCGGACTATTTACGAACGGCGAATGAGTCTCTAAAGTCGACGATAGCGGCTGGAATGGCGTCGTTCTTCGCTGCCGGAAACCCTTGAGGAGGAGGGCGTCCAAGCCGCGCCGGCACGTTCATCATCAGCGAAAATTACTGAGTCAAATGGGAGGTTGAATATGAAATCTGCGATACGAAATGCGTCCGTCGCCGCTGCGGCCCTGCTGCTCGGCCTTTCCGCCAGCGCAATTGCGCGGGCCGACGACAAGCCGACTCTGGCCTTCGTCGTCAACGGCGCTTCCGATTTCTGGAAGGCGGCCGAAGCCGGCGTCAAGAAGGCTCAAGGCGAACTGCCCAAATACAATCTGGAGCTCAAATATCCGGAGCAGTCCTCGGTCGCCATCCAGCAGCGCCTGATGGACGATCTGGTGACGGCCGGCGTGAAGGCGATCATGGTCTCGGCCGTTGATCCCAAGACGTCGACCGACGGGCTGAACAAGATCGCCTCGGAAACGGCGTTGTTCACCACCGACAGCGACGCACCGCAGACCAAGCGTGTCGCCTATATCGGCTCTTCCAATGTCGATGCCGGCAAGCAGGCGGCAGAGATCGCCAAGAAGGCAATGCCTGACGGCGGCAAGTGCCTCGGCTTCGTCGGCCTGCTCGGCGCCGACAATGCCAAGGAACGTATCCAGGGCATGAAGGACGGCCTCGCGGGCACCAAGATCGAATTGGTCGACGTGCGTGGCGACGACATCGATCAGGCTCGCGCCAAGAAGAACGTCGAGGACGCGCTGGTCGCCAGCCCCGACGTCACCTGCATGGTCGGCTTCTATTCCTACAACACGCCGCGCATCTATGAAGCGCTGCGCGATGCCGGCAAGCTCGGCCAGATCACCGTCGTCGGCTTCGACGACGATCCGATCACGCTGGGCGGCGTCAAGGAAGGCACCGTCGCCGCTACCGTCGTGCAGCAACCCTTCGAATGGGCCTATCAGGGCATGAAGCTGATGGCTGCCTATCTCGAGGGCGACAAGTCGGGCATTCCCGCCGATGGACTGATCATCATCCCGACCAAGATCATCGGCAAGGACGATGTCGACGCCTACGCCGCCAGCCTCAAGGCGATGTCTGGAAACTGAGCGAATTCGGTGGCGCCGGCTCATGGGTCCCCTTGCGCCGGCGTTCTATTGACGGGCTTCGCGAGGCCCGTCAGTCTGAGACCAAACGGCTCACCGGCTGCTGTCAGCGTGATGAATTATTCCGACCCATCCATCGTTGCATCCACGGACGCTCCGTTCCTGAGCCTCGACGGTGTGCGCAAGACCTATCCCGGCGTTGTCGCGCTGGACGGGTTCTCGATCGAGGTCAGGCCCGGCGAGGTCATCGGCCTGGTCGGCGAAAACGGCGCCGGCAAATCGACGCTGATGAAGATCCTCGGCGGCGTGACCCGGCCGGACACCGGCACCATCACCGTCGATGGCGTCGCCCATGACGGGCTGACCGTCGAGGCAAGCATCGGCTCGGGCATCGCTTTCGTCCACCAGGAACTCAACCTGTTCGAAAACCTCGACGTGGCCGCCAATATCTTCTTTGGCCGCGAACCGCTGCGCGCCGGGCCGCTCAAGCTCGTCGACCGCGCCAGGCTGCGAGCGCAGGCGGCGCCGCTGCTCAAACGCGTGGGCGCCAATTTCTCGGCCGATACGCCGGTGTCGGCGCTGTCGCTGGCGCAGCAGCAAATGGTCGAGATCGCCAAGGCGCTGTCGATCGAGGCAAGGCTGGTTATCCTCGACGAACCGACCTCGAGCCTGCCGATCGCCGAAACCGACAAGCTGCTCGGTGTCATCAAGGCGCTGAAGGCAGACGGCATCAGCGTCATTTTCATCTCGCACCGCCTGCACGAGGTCGAGCGCGTCGCCGACCGCGTCGTCGTGCTCAGGGACGGCATGCTCGCCGGAACCTTGCCGAAGAGCGCCATCAATCACGACCAGATGGTCAAGCTGATGATCGGCCGCATGCTGAAGGAGCGCGAGAAGGCCGCGGAATCGGCGCGCCCACCGGGCTCTGTCGCGCTGTCGGTCAAGGCCATTCGCACCGCTGCCTATCCCGACCGGCCCGTCGACCTCGATGTCAGGCATGGCGAGATCCTCGGCCTCGCCGGTCTCGTCGGCTCCGGCCGGACGGAGCTGGCGCGCGTCCTGTTCGGCATCGACAGAAGCTTTGGCGGCTCGTTCCAGCTTGACGGAAAAGATCTGGTTCTTGGTTCGGCCGCGGACGCAGTGGCCAACGGTATTTTCCTCGTCCCCGAGGATCGCAAGCTGACCGGCATCCTGCTCGACCTGTCGATTGCCCAGAACATTTCGCTGCCCAATCTGCCGGCGCATTCGCGGCGCTCGCTGGTCTCGGCCGGCGCGGAATCCGCCACCGCCGAGAAGCAGAAGACCGATCTCGGCATCAGGGCGCCCTCCGTCCAGACGCGCACCGGTACGCTGTCGGGCGGCAACCAGCAAAAGGTCGTGCTGGCCAAATGGCTGGCGATGAAGCCGAAGGTGATGATTCTCGACGAACCGACCCGCGGTATCGACATCGGCGCCAAGGCCGAGATCTACGGGCTGATGCGGGCGCTGGCCGATGCCGGCGTCGCCGTGCTGATGATCTCCAGCGACATGGAGGAGGTGATCGGCGTTTCCGACCGCATTGCCGTCATGCATGAAGGCCAGATCTCGGGCATTCTCGACAAGGACCGGTTCAGCCAGGAGAACGTGCTGCTGCTGGCGGTCGGCAAGCAGCCGAAGTAGTTCGCAGGCACTGGGAGAAGACGATGAGCAAGAAAGATCTCGGCCTGCTGATCCTGATCCTGGTGGTCGGCGCGGTGGTGGCAATCATCAACCCACGCTTCCTGCTGCCGATCAATCTCGCCAACACCTCGAACCTGATCGGGTTGTTCGGCATCCTGTCGATTGGCCAAGCCTTCGTCATCATCACCGGTGGCATCGAATTGTCGGTCGGCTCGGTGGTTGCGCTGCTCGGCGTGCTGTTCATCGACTTCATCGCCACGCGCGGCATGGCCTGGCCGGTCGCCCTGCCGCTGATCCTGGTGCTCGGCGGCATCATCGGGCTGGCGCATGGCTGGCTGATCACCCGGCTCAAATTGCAGCCTTTCGTGGTGACTTTGTGCGGCCTGTTGATCTATCGCGGCGTGGCGCGCTTCTACACCGCTGACGGCACCGCCGGCTTTGCCTTCGGACAGAACTTCCCGGAACTCGAGTTCCTGACGGCGGGGCGGTCCTGGGGCGTGCCGAACAGCTTCATCGCGCTGATCGTCATCGCCGTCGTCATGTGGGTGGTGCTGCACCGGTCGGTGTTCGGGCGCTATCTCTATGCCATCGGCAAGAACGAGGAAGCGGCAAAATATTCCGGCATCCGCACCGGCCGCATCGTCATGGCCGCCTATGTCATCTGCGGCGTGCTGACGGCGCTGTCAGCTATCTATTTCGCCATGTACACACGCTCGATCTCGCCGGCGAGCCACGGCCAGTTCTACGAGCTCTATGCCATCGCGGCCGCGGTGCTCGGCGGCTTCTCGCTGCGTGGCGGCGAAGGCTCGCTGATCGGCGTCCTGCTCGGCACGGTGCTGCTGCAGGAGCTGCAGAACCTCGTCAACCTGCTCGGCATCCCGTCCTCGCTCAACTTCGCCGTCATGGGCGGGGTGATCCTCATCGGCGTGCTGGTCGACCAGCAATGGGGCGTGTTCAGCGCGCGGCGGCGGATGCTGGAAGCCACACGCAAGGGCGTGGCGGGTGCTGCCGCTGAGTGACGCAAAAATAGCTGGATGAAATTCGCCGACTGCCATGGCAGGTGGCGTGAAAGAGTCAGCCGGAACTTCGCGACAGCAGTTCAGGTCGGTCTCTATTTGGAACGAAACGCGTATCTGAGCGTTTGTTTAAGCTTTGCTACGCGGAGGCGTTCCATGCCCACGAATCCAGTTAGTACCGCCAAAGTAGGAACTCACCCCCTCCACCCGATGCTGATACCTTTTCCTGTCGCGTTTCTTGTCGGTGCGTTTGTCACCGACCTGGTTTTCTGGGGGACTGCCGATGCCTTCTGGGCACGGGCATCGATGTGGCTGATCGGGGCAGCCATCGTAATGGCCCTTCTCGCTGCGACAGCCGGTTTTATCGACTTCCTCAACGAGCCGCGCATTCGCGCCTTGTCCGACGCCTGGTACCACATGCTGGGCAACTTGACCGCGGTCGTTGTGGCACTGATCAATTTCTACCTGCGCTATGCGCAAGGCGCCGAAGCCGCGGTCCGCCCATGGGGTGCGCTCTTGTCGTTCATAGTGGTCTGCATACTGCTGTTCACCGGCTGGAAGGGCTGGGAGATGGTGTATCGGCACCACGTTGCAGTTCTGGATACACCAGCGGATGCGCCAGCGAAGCCGTCGACAACCACTGCCACGGACACTCGTCACGCTGGTCGGGACCGGCACGCCGCATGAGGCCATAATCCCGAGAAGTGGATACCGGTTTCTAAAAAAGATATCGGTTAGACAAGTAGCGCGCATTCCGAATGCATCGGGATGGGCGCGCCTTAGATAAGGCCCGACATGTCGGAGAAGGCCATGGCCTTGCGCAGCACTTCGGCGAAGCGCTCGCCGGCGGCTTCACGAAGACCGCTATTGTCGATCGAGGTGACACCCGGTCCGGACAGCGCCACATTGGCACTGCGCGCCAGCCGTGCCAGCACTTCCCCGCGCGACTCGCGACCGCGCAATGCCAGCCGCTCGGCCAGGATCTCCGGTGTAGCCGTGATCTCGACGATAGCCAGATTGGCGTAGCGCTCCCGCAGCGCCGGGATGATCGCGCGCGAGACGTTGGCGATCGCGACACGGCCGTTGGAGACTGACCAGTCGACTTCGGCCGGGATGCCGTAGCGCAGGCCATGCGCCTCCCAGGAAATGGCGAAGGCACCATCCGCTTCGGCCTCGACGAAGGCAGCATCGGCGAGCGTATCGTGATCCTCGGTGGCCGCATCGCTCGGCCGGGTGATCACCCGGCGCACGCACTCCAGCCGGCTCTCGTCGGCAAACACGGCGCGCGCATAGCCGATCACCGTGTCCTTGCCGGCACCGCTCGGCCCGACGACGGCGACGAAGACACCGTCGCGGATCGGAAATCCGATAGCGGACAATTCACGCTCGACCGATGCCGACACCATCATGCGACCCGGCGTCCCTGCCGCCAGACCGTGCGGACGACCGGGACATGGTCGTCGACGCGCACGCGAACCAGATCGGCGCGCCGGCCGGGCTCGATGACACCGCGATCGGTGAGGCCGACCGCCTCGGCCGGGTTCTTCGAGACCATCGCCACCGCCTGTGGCAAGGAAATGCCCTCGACCACGTCGCCAAGGAAGAAGGCTGACTGGATCAGACTGAAGGGAATGTAGTCCGACGACAGGATATCGAGCAGGCCATCGCCGGCCAGCGTGCGGGCCGAGACATTGCCCGAATGCGACGCGCCGCGCATGACGTTCGGCGCGCCCATCAATACGCCGAGCCCTGCCTTTTTCGAAGCCCGTGCTGCCTCCTCGGTGGTCGGGAACTCGGCGACGCGCACACCTTGCTCGATCGCTTCGTCGACATGGCCGACGGTCGCGTCGTCATGGCTGGCGAGCACGATGCTGCACTCATGACAAGCCGCGGCGATGAAGCTGCGGTTCGGGCTCGAATTCCTCGCCGATTCAGCCATCCGCTTTTCGCAGAATTTCTGGAAATCGCGATCGGTCAGCTTCAGCTTGCGCTGGTAGTAATAGGCGTAGGTTTCCAAATTGACGAACTGGCGCTGTCCGGGCGCATGGTCCATCAGCGACGCCAGCCTGACCCGCTCGTCGCCGTCGAAATTGGCGAAGGCCGTGAGGCAGTCCGGCGCCGAAACCTCGCAACGCAGATGGAGGAAATGGTCGGCCCTGAGCCGGTCCTGCTGCACGCTGTCCTCGATCGCGTCGGCCAGCTTGCGTATGTCGGCGGCCGTCAGGTCGGCATCCTCGTCCATGCCGACACGCAAGGCGTCGAGCACGGTGGTGATGCCGGCGGTCGCCACCTGGGCGTCATGCGCGAGCACGGCTGCGATCGGGTTCCAGCGCACTTTCGGCCGCGGCGCGTAATGGCCTTCGAGATGGTCGGTATGGAGCTCGACCAGGCCAGGGATGATGAAGTCGCCGCCCATGTCCTCGCCGCTGCGGCCAGCGCCGGGATCGATGGCGGCGATCACCCCGTCGCGCAGCACGATCGACCCTTCGACGATCTGGTCGGCCAGCACGATACGGGCATTGTCAAGAACGGTCTCGGCAATCATTTCAGGCAGTCCTTGCAGCATTTTGCAGCCAATTGAAAATGAATTGGCGTCGCACTATCCGGTTAAAGCAAATAGCCATTTAGGCAGTTCTTCTGGCCGGGCGGCGCCCGAGCGCGTGATGCGACAGCACCATGAACGGCGCACCCGGTTCAGTTTCCACAAACAGCGTCAGCGCGTCCACCGCCACCGGCCGTTGCAGCACGTCCGTAAACAGGCTGTCGATTGCTAGGCGAAGACGAGGGCTTTCCTGTGACGACACCCGGCCGGACAGCGTCATATGGAAGCGAAACGTCTCGAAGACATAGGGATAGCCCCACTGGCAGAGATTGCGGAACTCGTCGGGCTTCAGCGAATCGGGGCTGCGCCGTTCGATCTCGGCTTCCGTCAACGGCGCGCGGAAGCGGTCGAAGTCGCGCACAACGTCGTCGGCGAAGCGGTTGAGCGCCGGCAGCGGTGCTTCCGGCACCAGCGCGAAGAAGCCGTCGATCTGGCTGACGACGAGGCGCGGGATCGTAACCAGCGGCGTCGCCTCGGCAAAATCGTCGAGTGCTGCACGAAGCGACGCTTCCGTCTCGTTGGAGGCCAGTCTGAAGGGCGCCTTCAGTGTCGCATGAAAGCCATAGCGGCGCGCCGAGGCGGTATGGAAGGCAACTTCTGCCGCCGACAACTCGCCCGCAGCCTCGACCGGCTTTGTGGCGGCACCGAATGGGTCGCGGGCGAGCCAGTCGGCAGCGATCCGTGCCAGCGGTTCGTCCTGTCGGGGGGTGAAATAGATCGCGTAGCGCATCGAAAGTCCTCGTCAGCCCCGCTGCCATAGGTGATTTCCATGACGAATTGACGAAGCTTTGCGGCGTTTTCGGTAACAAAACCACACAGCCGGGTCGTTAGCCGACGATTTTTCGCTTGGACCAGCGGTTGGGGCGAAGGGGAAGTGGTTAGGCCTTCATCAGCCATTCGTGCTCGGGCGCGTTGTGGAATTTCCACGTCCGCTTCGGTCCGGCCATGACGTTGAGATAATAGAGATCATAGCCGTGGCAGGCGGCGCAGGGGTGATAACCCTTGGGGACCAGCACGACGTCGCCGTCCTCGATCGCCATCGCCTCGTCGAGCGAACGAGCACCGTTCTCGTCGGCATCGGTGTAGACGCGCTGGAAAGCAAAGCCCTGTGGCGGGTTGAGACGGTGGTAATAGGTCTCCTCGAGATAGGATTCAGCCGGCAGATTGTCCTGGTCGTGCTTGTGCGGCGGATAGCTCGATGTGTGGCCGCCGGGTGTGATGACCTCGACCACCAGCAAGGAATCGGCCGGCTTGCCCTCCGGCAGGATGTTGGTGACATAGCGCGTGTTGGTGCCTTTGCCGCGAACCTCCTGGCCGAGATCGTCGGGCGCGATGACACGGACCTGCAGACCGCCGCCCAGTCCTGGCGCCGAACAGACGGCAAGTTCGAGATCGGTATCGGCGCTCACCGACCACTCCGACCCCTGCGGCACATAGACCGACCAAGGCTTGCCTTCGAACGGCGACATGCGTTCGCCCAGCAAGCCGAGATCCTTGCCGCCGGCCTTGGCCTTGCCCTTGCCGGTGACGAACACCAGGCAGACCTCACGATCCGCGGTTTGCCCGGAAGCGCTCTCGCCGGGCCTGAGCCGATGCAGATCGAAGCCGACATAGGTCCAGCCGGCGTTTTGCGGCGTCACATGAGCGACGCGGCCGTGGCCCTTATTGGCTTTGACGAGCAGCTTAGACATGGTCATTCCTTCGGTTTGGCGTCTGCCGATGGCTCGTCCTCGTCAGCCGGCTTGTAGAGGTAGAAAAACTGCCAGACGGCATAGCCGGCGAAGCCGAGCGCGATCACGCCCCAGAACGGCGTGCCGGTGGCGAATTCGATTACCGACCAGACCAGGCAGACCGCGACAACGGCGACGCGCCGCCACAGCGGCCGGAAAAACGGGTGCTCGGAGTCTTTCATCGGATCAACACCTTTCCTCGCGAACTCTCAAGCATTGGGAAAGCCCTGTGTCTCCACCGTATAGCCGGCCGCCGTCATAGCCCGCATCAATTCCTTGTAGCCGACCTGCGCCATCTTGAGCGGCGGGTTCTTCTTCGGATCCTGCTCGGCCTCGACCACGAACCAGCCTTCATAGCCATGGTCGGCGAGCCTCTGGACGATCGCGCCAAAATCCAGCGAGCCATCTCCCGGCACGGTGAAGGCGCCAAGTGCCACCGCGTCGAGGAAGGATTGCGTGTTGCGATCCAGCTTTTGGATCACCTCGATGCGCACATCTTTCACATGCACATGGTTGATGCGCGGGTGGTGGTTATCAATAGCGCGCAGCACATCGCCGCCGGCAAAGGCCAGGTGACCCGCGTCGAGCAGCAATGGAATGCCTTCTCCCGAATAGCGCATGAAGGCATCCAGCTCTGGCTCGGTCTCAACTACTGCCGCCATATGATGATGGTAGGAGAGCGGCATGCCTTGCTCTGCACACCATTCGCCGAACTGCGTGAGCCGCCGGGCGTAGGCTTTCATTTCCTCGTCCGAAAGCCTGGGCTTGCTGGCGAGCGGCTTCGAGCGGTCGCCCTGGATGGAGCGGCCGACTTCACCATAGACGATGCATGGCGCGTTCACCGCCTTGAACAGGTCGATCATCGGCTGGATACGATCCTTGTTCTTCGCCATGTCTTCGTCGACCAGCGTCCCCGAGAACCAGCCGCCGCAAAGCGTCACGTCGGCCTCTTTCAGGATCGGCAGCATGATTTGCGGATCGTTGGGAAAGCGGCGGCCCATTTCCATTCCGGTAAAGCCAGCCGAGCGCGACTGGCGCAGGCACTCCTCCAGCGACACATCATCGCTGAGTTCGGCAAGATCGTCGTTCCACCATGCAATGGGGGACATGCCCAGTTTGGCTTTCAAGTCGTCACTCCAGTTTCAGACATCGAGGCGCGTTCGCGGATGGCTAAAGAACCCGCCCGCTCAGCGCTTCCTCATATTTCTTGCGCGCCGCATTCACTTGCGGCCGTGCCGAGACTTCCGGCACTGCGACATCCCACCAGCTTCCACCAGCCTCGGTCGAAACCAGCGGGTCGGTGTCGATGACCAGCACCGTCGTTCGCGTGTTCTTCTTCGCTTGCACCAACGCCGTTTCCAGCCCGGCGATCGATGGCACTTTTTCGGCAATCGCACCCATGCTCGCAGCATGCGCGGCGAAGTCGATCTCGGGCAAGGCTTCGTGACGGGCGTCCTTCAGCAGATTGTTGAAGTTGGCGCCGCCGGTCGCCATCTGCAACCGGTTGATACAGCCATAGCCGCGGTTGTCGAGCAGCACGATGGTCAGCTTGAGGCCGAGCATCACCGAGGTCGCGATCTCGGAATTGAGCATCAGGTAAGAGCCGTCGCCGATCATCACCACGACCTCTTCGTCCGGCTTGGCCATCTTGACGCCAAGCCCGCCGGCGATTTCATAGCCCATTGTCGAGAAGCCGTATTCTGCGTGGTAGGAGCCGGGCGCGCCCGCCTGCCATAGCTTGTGCAATTCGCCGGGCAAGCCGCCGGCCGCATGAAGCAGTACCACGCCGGAGCCCATGGCGCGCTGTACTGCGCCGATCACTTGCGCGTCGGACGGATAGGCGGCATTGGTCGACGCCGTCACCTTGTCGGCATCCGCTTGCCAGCTCTTCTTGCCCGTGATCGCATTGTCGGTCCAGCCTGAAGGGGCTTTCCAGCCTTTCAGCGCCGCAGCGAGTTCGGCGAGCCCTTCCGCCGCATCGGCGACCAGCGGCAGCGCCTGGTGCTTTCCGGCGTCAAAAGGCTGCACGTTGAGCCCGATGATGGTCCTGCCGGCATGCTTGAACAATGCCCAGGAGCCGGTGGTGAAATCCTGCAGTCTGGTGCCGACGGCAAGCACGACGTCGGCCTCTTCGGCCAGCCTGTTGGCCGCCGAAGTGCCGGTAACGCCGACCGCGCCCATGTTCAACGGATGATCGTCCGGGAGCGAGGATTTGCCGCCTTGCGTCTCACAAACTGGAATGCCGGCGCCTTGCACCAGTTTTGCCAGCTCCTCGGACGCCTGCGAATAGAGTGCGCCGCCGCCCGCGATCACCAGCGGCTTTTTCGCTGCTTTGAGTACCGCGACTGCGGCCGCCAGTTCGTTGCGGTCCGGGCGCTGCCGTCGCGGCGTCCAGAGTCGCTCGGCAAAGAAACTCTCGGGGTAGTCATAGGCCTCGGCCTGCACGTCCTGGCACAGCGCCAGCGTCACCGGGCCGCATTCGGCGGGATCGGTCAGCACCTGCATGGCGCGGTTGAGCGCCGGCATGATCTGCTCCGGCCGCGTGATGCGGTCGAAATAGCGCGACACCGGGCGGAGGCAGTCATTGACCGTCGCCGTGCCATCGGAAAAATCCTCGGCCTGCTGCAGGACGGGATCGGGAATGCGATTGGCGAAGACGTCGCCAGGCAGAAACAGGACAGGCAACCTGTTTACATGCGCAAGTGCCGCAGCGGTCACCATGTTGAGCGCGCCGGGGCCGATCGAACTGGTCGCGGCCATGAAGCGGCGGCGGAAATTGGCCTTGGCGTAGGCGATCGCCGCATGCGCCATTGCCTGCTCGTTATGGGCACGGAAGGTCGGCAGTTCGTCGCGAACCTGGTAGAGCGCCTCGCCGACGCCGGCGACATTGCCGTGGCCGAAGATCGCCCAGACTCCGCCGAAGATCGGCACTTTCTTGCCGTGCATCTCGGTCATCTGTCGGGCAAGAAAGCGGGTCAGCGCCTGCGCCATCGTCAGGCGGATTGTCTTGGTCATGTCGGTTCCTCCGCAGTGCTTATGTCGCGCCTTCTTATGCTGCTTTGCGACCGCGCGCGGCAAGCCATGCCTCGGTCAGTTTTTCGAAACGCGATGCCATGTCGGCCACCGCCTCCTCGTCCGACATCTTGCCGGCAAGCCATTGTTCGGCCGCGTTAATGAAGATGGTGCGGCCGACAGCGAAGCCTTTGACGATAGGCGCCTTGGCGGTGGCGGCGAAGGCCGCTTCCAGCTCGTCCTGCGGCGCTTCCAGGCCAAGCAGCACAATTCCACGGCACCACGGATCGTGCTTCAGGATCACCGCTTCGATCTTTGCCCATGCGCCGGCCGATGCCTGCGGTTCGAGCTTCCACCAATCGGGCTTGATGCCGAGTGCGTAGAGTTCCTCGAGCGCGCGCGGGATGGTCATGTCGTCGAGCCTGCCGTGCTTGCCGGCGATGATCTCGACCAGAAGTTCTCTGCCCATTTTCCGCGCGGCCTCGAACAAAGCGCGCAGTTTCTGCTGCTGTTCGCTCTTCAGCGCCGCGGGATCGTCGGGATGATAGAAGCACAGGCACTTGATGCAGTGGTCGACCGGCCATTCGGTCAGTTGCGAACCTATGTCTTGCGAGAACTCGAAGCGAAGCGGCCGCGAACCCGGCAACTCGACCGGCCGGCCGAGCCAGGCGAAGGAATGGTGGGCGAATTCGAACATCGCCTCGCGTCCGTATTTTTCGTCGAGCAGCATGCCGTAGCCGGCGCGGCCAGCCGCGACCTTGGCCGCAGCCTTGACCGTCAGCACCTTGAAAGCCGGGATTCGCGACGGATCGGCGCCGGCTTTTGCCGCGACATCCTCCAGCTGGACGCGGTGGTCGCAGGCGAACGCCATCAGCGAGGGGATGTCGCGCCGGCGCGTGGTCGCCCAATGGATGTGATTGATCGCCTCGTCCTTGCGCAGCGCCAGATGCTTGCTGCCGTTTTTCAGGAAGAACTGCAATTCCTCGAAAGTCGGGTATTCCGGTGCGCAGAGGAGCCGCGACACGGCAAAGGCGCCGCAGGCATTGGCCCAGGTCGCCGCCGTCGCCAAGCCTTCCTCGCCGAGCCAGCCGCGCAGGAAGCCCGACATGAAGGCGTCGCCGGCGCCGAGCACATTGTAGACCTCGATTGGAAATCCCTTGCCGACGATACCGTCCTCGAGGTCGTCGCTGATCGGCCCGTCATAGACGATGCAGCCCATGGCGCCGCGTTTCAGCACGATGGTTGCCGCCGACAGCGAGCGGATGGTTTTCAGCGCGCTCAGGCAATCGTCTGCGCCCGAGGCGATCATGATTTCCTCTTCGGTGCCGACGATGAGATCGCAATCGGGCAGCACCGTCTTCAACTGCGCCGAGACGCGGTCGGATTTCACATAGCGCTCGAAGCCTTCGGCGTGGCCGGCGAGACCCCAGAGGTTCGGGCGGTAGTCGATGTCGAACACCACCTTGCCGCCCTTGGCTTTCATGATACGGATCGCCTTGCGTTGGGCGGCGTCGCTGTTGGGCCGTGAAAAATGCGTGCCGGTGACGACGACCGCGCGTGCCGAAGCGATAAACGCCTCATCGATATCGTCTTTCGAAAGCGCCATGTCGGCGCAATCGCTGCGATAGAAGATCATCGGCGAGACGCCTTCATCCTCGACCGACAGCAGCACCAGGGCGGTCAGCCGCTCTGGATCGGTCTTGAGACCTTGGACCGAAACGCCCTCGCGGGTCAGCTGCTCGCGGATGAAGCGGCCCATCTGCTCATTGCCGACGCGGGTGAGCAGCGCCGAGCGCAGGCCGAGCCTGGCAGTACCGACCGCGATATTGGCCGGACAGCCGCCGACCGACTTGGCAAAGGAAGTAATGTCCTCGAGGCGCGAGCCGATCTGCTGGCCGTAGAGATCGACGGAAGCGCGGCCGATGGTGATGATGTCGAGCGGCGCATGTCTCGCTTCCACGGCTTCGCCCATTCGAACCTCCCATCGGCTTGTTGTATTGGGTAACACGCGCGAGCGGCAGCGTGGCGCCGGCAATATGAAATAATAATTCCAATCCATAGTCAATATGGAACGAGCATTCCCAAGGCTGAAAAGTGCTGTGCAAGGCTCGCGCGTTCAGAAACTTTGAAGTCAGACGAACGTCAAGTGTCTACCACTGAAACCAGCTGATTTACCAAGGAAGCGGGCCATCATCGTTGAAGTACCCGGCGGTCGGGCCATCGGCGTCCAAGGTCGCCAGGTGAATGACGATCTCGGCCGCCTGCTGCACCGTGCGGTGACCTTTATACCCGTTGAGATCGGTGGCAGTGTAGCCGGGCGCCGCGGCGTTGACCTTGATGCCTTGCGGCGCGAGCTCCCTGGCGAATGCCACCGTGATGGCGTTCAAGGCTGTCTTGGAGCTGCCGTAGCCCATCATGTTAACGGCGTGGTTCGCAGTGGCGGTATCGAGCGCCCGGCCGATGGACCCGGTGGAGCTGCTCACCATCACGATCCGGGCAGCAGGTGCTGCCAGCAGCAGCGACAGGAATGCCTGGGTCACGCGGATCGGGCCGAAGACATTGACGTCGTAGGTGGCCTGGATGTCGGCGATCCGCTGCTGGCTCGGCGGCAGGTCGTAATTGATGGCGACGCCGGCGTTGTTCACCAGCACGTCGAGGCAGGGGCTGGCCTGCCTGAATGCCTCGGCTGCCGCCTTCACACTGTCATCCCGCGTGACGTCCAGCTCAAGCCACTCCACGTCGAGGCCTTCGGCGCGCAATGCCTGCGCCGCCGCCATGCCGCGTTCGGCGCTCCTGGCGCCGAGCCAGACCTTGAAGCCCTTGGTCGCCAGTTGCCGGGCGATTTCACGGCCTATACCCTTGTTGGCGCCGGTCACCAGCGCGCTTTTCGATGTCGTCATATCGGTGTCTCCATGTTTGCTGTGGAAGACCCACAAATGGCGCGAGACAGCGGGCGCCGCGCGCCGGAAATTCTCCGGTTCTTGCCTAATCCTCTCACGCTGTTGCGCAGCTGGTGCGAATGCGCGATGCTGGCGCAATGAGCGAAGCGCTGCAGGAGTTGATCGAGATCGCCGGCCGCCATGCGCGCGGGCGAAGAACAAGAACGGCGATTCCCCGCGTTTCGATCGGCCGCAGCGAAGTCGCCACGGCGCCAATACCAGGGGTGTGGGGGTCGGGGATCTTATTCGTACTGCAGGGCGCGAAGACGGTTCTGATCGGCGACCGGCTCTTCGTTACAATCCGGCCAGCTATTTCATCTATACTGTCGAGACGCCCACCATCAGCCAGATAATCGAAGCGAGCGCGGCGCGTCCTTACCTGGCCATTGGCTTGACCCTTGACCTGCAGGCCGTCGCCGCGCTCCTCGTCGAGCACGCGCCGGCCCTCAGTGGCGACAGTTTCTCCACCTCTCCCGCTGATGACGACCTGCTCGACGCGTTGCGTCGAATGATGCGGCTGCTTGACCGGCCAGCGGAGATTCCCGTGCTCGCGACCATGATCGAGCGAGAGATGCTGTTTCGGCTCCTGCAAGGCCCCCAAGGCGGAAAGCTTCGTGAACTTGCGCGCGCCGATGGCCATCTGTCCCGGATTGGCCGGGCGATCGCCTGGATCCGTTCGCATCCCCATCAGCCGGTCCGGGTCGGCGATCTGGCCGAGATTGCCCGTATGAGCAGTGCTGCGTTTTATCGTCACTTCAAGGCGGCAACGGCCATGAGCCCAATCCAGTATCAAAAGCAAATCCGCTTGCTGGAAGCCCGCCATCTGCTGATTGCCCAGCCGGGCAACGTCGCACGTGTCGCCTTCGCCGTCGGCTATGTGAGTGCTTCCCAGTTCAGCCGGGAGTATGCCCGCCAGTTCGGGTCGCCGCCTGCACGCGACGCAGCGCGGCTTTCGGCAGAAGGCGAAACGGCAATAGAGGTGATCTAAGGCTTGCGCTTGCGGCCGCTATCGCGCCGCTTCTCGCCGACCGCGACGGTCAGCGCCATAGCCAAAGCCATCGTCGCCGACAGCGAGCGGAAGCCGGCGAAATCGGCCTCGGCGACCTCGAACCAGACCCTGGCGAATTGAGCGAGTGGCGAAAAGGAGCTGTCGGTAATCGCCACGATCGGCACGCCTTGCTCCGAAATGACGCGCGCCTCCTCGATGGTGGCCGGGGCATAGGGCGAAAAGCTGATGGCGATCACGGCGTCCCTTGGAGAGGCAAAGCCGATCATCTCTGCATTGAGGCCGGCGGCCGATTCGATCAGCTGGTTGCGGATCTTGAGCTTGCCCAATGCATAGGCGATATAGGAGGCGACCGGGTAGGAGCGCCGCTTGGCCAGCACGTAAATGGTTTCGGCCTTGGCCAGCACGGTGATCGCATCTTCGAAATGGTCTTCATTCAGCGTGCGCGAAATGTCGTTGAGCGAGGTACTGGCTGCGGCAACAAAACCGTCGAAAATCGCGCGGTGGCCGGCGCCTTCCTCGGCCTTGGCGCGCAATGCCGCCAGCCTTTCATCATAGGATGAGTTGCGCTCGCGCAGGCGCTCGCGAAACACCAACTGCAGGCTGGTGAAACCATCAAAACCAAGCTGCTGGGCAAAGCGGATCAGGGTCGAAGGCTGGACACCGGCGGAAGCGGCGATGCTGGCAGCGGTGCCGAAGGCGATATCGTCTGGGTTGTCGAGCGCATAGGCGGCGATCTGGGCGATACGTTTCGGCAGGCTCTGACGCCGCTCCAGTATCGTCGCCCGCAGCGTCTCGAAATCGCGCGGCACCCGTTCGTCCATCGTCGCTCCGCCCAGGCTCATCGTCTGGTTCCCTCTGTGGCCCATCATAGCGGGCCTGTGCAAGAACACCATAAAAAATGAGACAAGCGTTCCATCTGCAGACAAAATGGACTAATTCATCCACACAAATTTTGCGCACAGGGAGGCAAGCGGATGGTCGGGGTAGGTCTTATCGGCACGGGTTTCATGGGCAAGTGCCACGCCATTGCCTGGAACGCGGTCGGCACCGTCTTTCCCGATGTGGCCAAGCCAAGGCTGGTCCATCTGGGCGAGGTCAACGAGGATCTTGCCAAACGCCGTGCCAGCGAATTCGGCTTCGCCAAGGCGTCCGGTGACTGGCGCGCTGTCGTCGACGACCCGGATGTCGATGTCATCTCGCTGACCACGCCGAACCAGTTCCACCCGGAAATGGCCATCGCCATCCTCGAAGCCGGCAAGCATCTGTGGTGTGAAAAACCGATGGCGCCGAATTTTGCGGAGGCGCAAGCAATGGCTGCGGCGGCCCAAAAGTCCGGCAAGGTCGCCGCGCTGGGCTATAACTACATCCAGAACCCAGCGATCCGCCATATCGGGGCGCTGCTCGACGAGAAGATCATCGGCGAGGTCAACCATCTGCGTATCGAGATGGACGAGGACTTCATGGCCGATCCGGAGGCGCTGTTCTTCTGGAAGCACGAGGCGGCGTCCGGCTACGGCGCGCTCGACGATTTCGCCGTGCACCCGCTGTCGCTCATCGCCATACTGTTCGGCCGCGTTGCCCGCGTCATGTGCGACATGGCCAAACCCTATGCCGACCGCCGCGTCGCCTCGGGCGGGCGCCGCGCGGTCGAGACCTACGACATCGCCAGCATCCTGATGCATCTCGAAAACGGCATCGCCGGCACGCTGCTGGTCAACCGTTCGGCCTGGGGCCGCAAAGGCCGGATCGCCATCCAGATTTTTGGCTCGAAGGGCTCGATCCTGTACGACCAGGAGCGGATGAATGAGTTCCAACTCTATCTGACGGCCGACCGGCCGACCGAGCAAGGCTACCGCACCATCCTGGTGGCGCCGCATCATAAGCCTTATGACGCCTTCCTGCCGGCGCCCGGTCACGGCCTTGGCTTTAATGACCTCAAGATTATCGAATGCCGGGAACTGTTGACGCGACTTGCCGGCAAGCCGGCGCGGATCATCGATTTCGACGAAGGCCTGGAGATCGAGCGCACGGTGCACGCGATGGCGCGCTCGTTCGCGGAACAGCGCTGGGTGGAGGTGCGGTAATAAGCCCCTTCTCCCCTTGTGGGAGAAGGTGGCCGAGCGAAGCTCGGTCGGATGAGGGGTTTTGGACGGATCGCTACAGCAAAGAATAAGCGCTTCAAATCCCTCAATATTTTTGCGCCGAGTTTCTTCCAGCACCCCTCATCCGGCTCGGCGCTGCGCGCCGATCCACCTTCTCCCACAAGGGGAGAAGGAGAAGTGCTCAGGCGGCTCCCGGACGGCCAGCGATCATGGCGCGTCGCGCCGACCGGCGCCGCTCGACGGCGTCGGCAAGGCCGTGCAGCACCGTTTCGGTGGTTTCCCAGTCGATACAGCCGTCGGTGATGCTCTGGCCATAGACGAGCGGCTTGCCGGGCACGACGTCCTGCCGGCCGGCGACGAGGTTGCTCTCGATCATGATGCCGATGATGCGCTCGTCGCCCGCCGCGATCTGGCCCGCCACGTCAGCCGCCACCAGCGGCTGGTTTTCCGGTTTCTTGTTGCTGTTGGCATGACTGACATCGATCATCAGCCGAGGCGCCACGCCGATCCGGCCGAGCTCAGCGGAGGCAGCAGCTATGCTTGCCGCGTCGTAGTTGGGCACAATGCCGCCGCGCAGGATGACGTGGCAGTCCTCGTTGCCGGTGGTCGTCGCGATGGCGCTGCGCCCACCTTTCGTCACCGCCATGAAATGGTGCGGCTGGGCGGCGGATTTCACCGCCTCGGCCGCGATCCGCAAATTGCCGTCGGTGCCGTTCTTGAAGCCGACCGGGCAGGACAGGCCTGATGCGAGTTCGCGGTGGATCTGGCTCTCGGTCGTGCGCGCGCCGATCGCGCCCCAGGCGACGAGGTCGGCAATGTATTGCGGAGTTGTCATGTCGAGGAACTCGGTCGCTGAGGGAAGGCCGAGATTGTTGACCGCCGAGAGCACGTTGCGGGCCATCCGCAGACCCTTGTCGATGTTGAAGCTGCCGTCGAGGTCGGGATCGTTGATCAGGCCCTTCCAGCCGATCGTCGTGCGCGGCTTCTCGAAATAAACCCGCATCACGATCTCCAGCCGGTCCGACAGGTTTTCACGCAGCGATGCCAAACGGCTGGCATAGTCTACGGCGGCGGCCGGGTCGTGGATTGAACAGGGGCCGACGACGACCACCAGCCGATCGTCGGTGCCGGTCAGCACCGCGTGGATCGCATTGCGTGACGCGGCAACGGTGCGCGTCGCCGTCAGCGTGCGCGGTATCTCCCGCATCACCTCGTCCGGCGTGCTCAATTCCCTTATTTCTTTGACCCGAAGATCGTCTGTGGTCGTCAACACGGCTTATGCTCCTGATTGGGAGACCTGCCGGCTGAAACAAAAAAGCCGCCAGGTCTGGCGGCTGTTCGGATATTGTTGCTGCAATCTTCAGATCGAGCGCAATCCTCCCGCCGCCAGCGAGCTCATAAAGTACCAATATGTGGCGGTCAGGTTGATCATGAGGGCTGATATAGTCGATGCGGATGCGCTTGTCACGTGCCTGGTGAGGAGGAGGTTTACTCCAGCCCATTCGCGATTGGCTGAAGCCCCCCGAACTTCGTCATCCTCGGGTCTGCGCCGCGTCGCTGCGCTCCTTGCTCCGCCCGTGGATGACGAAGCGTTCCGCTAGACTTGCCGGCGTTATTCCGGCGACGACCCGGCGACGCTCTGGTCGTAATCGACCAGCGACCCGGTCATGACGCCGGACTGCGGGCTGATCATATAGCTGATCAACCGGGCAAGCTGCGCCGGCTTCACCAATTGGCCCATCGGCTGCGCGGCTTCGGCCTTCTCCAACCAGTCCTCCGGGGCGTCGTGCCATTTCTTCTGCACGATCGCCTCGCCCTCGGTGTCCATCCAGCCGGGCAGCACCGCATTGCAGCGGATGCGATTGCCGCGATAGGCATTGGCGACGTTCTTGGTGAGTGTCGCCAGCGCTCCCTTGCTTGACGAATAAGGCGCCAGGAACGACTGGCCGCAATGCGCCGACATCGACAGCACGTTGACGATCGAGCCCGGTGCCTGGCGCGCCAGCAAATGCGCCACCACGCCCTGCATCAGGAAAAACGGGCCGCGCACATTGGTCTGGAATATCTGGTCGAACAGATCCTCGGAGGTCTCGACCAGCGAGCCGCGAGCCGAGGTGGCAGCGGCGTTGACCAGCGCGTTGACGGAACCAAAATGGCCAATCGCCGTTTCGACCGCACGCTTGCAGTCGGCCACTTTTGAGACGTCGGCGCTGATGAAGATGGCATCGACGCCTGCCCCCTTGAGGATGGCGACAGCCTTGTCGCCCTTCTCCTGCGAGCGGCCGATCAGCGCCAGCGCCCGGCAACCCTCATCGGCCAGCGCTTCGGCGACGGCAAAGCCGATGCCTTGTGCGCCGCCGGTGACGATGGCGCGTGTTTCGGAATTGCGACCGGCGGAACCGTTCATCGCCTTGCTCCTGTGCTTGATAGTCAGATTGTTTTGTCGAGGCGGACGGTCTTGCCTTCCTTGGCCGATTTCAGCGCCGCATCCGCCAGCCTGAGCGCCACCAGCCCGTCCTTGCCGCTCGGCGCCGCCTTCTTGCCTGACGTCGCTGCCGCGATGAAGGCAGCGATCTCGTTGGCATAAGCGTCGAGATAACGGGTCATGAAGAAATCGTGCAGCGGCGGCCGCGTATAGCCTTTCTCATTGGCCAGTTCGATCGACACCGGCCGCTGGTTCTCGGCCGCAATCATGCCTTTCGAGCCATGCACCTCGATGCGCTGGTCGTAGCCGTAGGTGGCGCGGCGCGAGTTGGAGATAACGCATTGCTTGCCGGAGGCAGTTTCGAGGATGACGCTGACGCTGTCGAAGTCGCCGGCCTCGCCGATCTTCTTGTCGACCAGCACCGAAGCGTGAGCGCTGACCGCCACCGGCTCCTCGCCGAGCAGGAAGCGCGCCATGTCGAAATCATGAATGGTCATGTCGCGGAAGATGCCGCCCGAGCGGCCGATATAGTCGAGCGGCGGCGGGCCGGGATCGCGCGAGGTGATTGTCACCATTTCGACAGTGCCGATGGCGCCGTCGTCGATCGCCTTGCGCACGGCGGCAAAATGCGGATCGAAGCGGCGGTTGAAGCCGACCATCAGGGTGGCGCCGGCCTTGTCGACGACGGCCAGGCATTCTTCCACTCTGGCGGCGTCGAGGTCGATCGGCTTTTCGCAGAAAATCGCTTTACCCGCTTTGGCGAAGCGTTCGATCAGATCGGCATGAGTGTCGGTCGGCGTGCAGATGACGACCGCGTCGATATCGCCGGCCTTCTCGATGGCATCGATGCTGCGCACTTCGGCGTCATAGGCAGAGGCCAGATCGGTCGCCGCCTTCTCGAAGGCGTCGGCAACCGCAACCAGCCTGGCCTGCGGATTGGAACCAACGGCGCGAGCATGGACCTTGCCGATACGGCCGGCACCGAGAAGAGCAAAGCGAAGAGGCATGAAGAATTTTCCTTTGAGGATGGTTCGGAAGGGAGGGCGTGTCAGCGCCTGTGGCTCGGCGTTGGCCGTTACGCCGCAAGTTCTGCCTGCCCGGTCTTGGCACCGGTGATGTAGGAGACGATATCGTTGCCGTCGGTGTCTTGCTTGCGCAAATTGGCGACGATGCGGCCGCGCCGGAAAACGACGATGCGGTCGACCAGGTCGAACACCTGGCGCATGTTGTGAGAGATCAGGATCAGCGGTTCGCCATTCTCCTTCAGCGTGCGGATGATGTTTTCGACCTGCATCGTCTCCTGCACGCCGAGTGCCGCCGTCGGCTCATCCATGATGATGAGCTTGGAAGCAAAGGTCGCGGTTCTGGCAATCGCCACGCACTGGCGCTGGCCGCCCGACATGTGGCGGATAGTATTGGAAAGATTGGGGATCTTGACCGCTGTCCGGACCAAGGCTGCCTCGGTCGCCTTGCGCATGAACTTGCGATCGAGGATCGAGAAGGGCCCGAGATTGAAAAGCACCCGCTCGCGGCCGAGGAACAGGTTCGACGGCACGTCGAGGTCGTCGGCGAGCGCCAGGTTCTGGAACACCGTCTCGATGCCCGCCTCGCGGGCTTCGATGGGGCCGGCAAAATTCACTTCCTTGCCGTCGAACCACATCCTGCCGCTGGTGCGCTGCTCGACGCCGGTGATCTGGCGTACGAAGGTCGATTTGCCAGCGCCGTTGTCGCCCATGATGGCGACATGCTCGCCCTTGCGCAGCTCGAAGTCGGCACCCTCCAGCGCATGGACGCCGCCATAATACTTGGTCAGGTTTTCGGTCTTCAGGACGATGTCCGACATGATCAAGCCCTCATCGCCCGCAGGCGTTGGCGCCACTGGTCGAGTACGACTGCGCCGACGATGATCACGCCTTTGACCATCTCCTGATAATAGGCGTCGAGGCGCAGAAAGGTGAAGCCGGAGATGATGACGCCGAAGATCAGCGAGCCGATCACCGTCCCGATAATCGAACCGCGGCCGCCCGACAGCGAGACGCCGCCGATAACCGCCATGGCGATCGCGTCGAGCTCGTACATTACACCCATGCCGGCCTGGGCGGTGAGATTCTTGGAGCTCAGCACCACGGCGGCGAGCGCGGCGAGGACGCCGGCAATGACGTAGACGAGGATCTTGTGGTTGGCGATGTTGATGCCGGACATGCGCGCGGCGTCCTCATTGGAGCCGATTGCATAGCAGTGCTTGCCATATTTGGTGTAACTCAGGATCAGCTGGAACAGCACTGCGAGCGATATGAAAATGATGACCGGCATCAGCCCCTTGCCGATGGCGGCGAAACTCTCGGTCGGAAACGAGATCGGCTGCCCCTTTGACCACCATTTGGCGATGCCGCGTGCGGTGACCATCATGCCGAGCGTGGCGATGAACGGCGGGATGCGCGTGTAGGCGATCAAAGCGCCGTTGACCAGGCCGGCCAGCAGGCCGCAGCCGATCGCGACCAGCACGGGCACGATCACCGGCAGGTCGGTCCAGCCCTGGGCGATGAACATCGCCTTGGGGTTCGGGTTGCCATTGACGGTCGCCACCTGGGCGAAGCTCATGGCTATCATCGCCGTGGCGCCGACGATCGAACCTGAGGACAGGTCGATGCCGCCGGTAATGATCACCTGCGTCACGCCGATGGCAATAATGCCGACGATCGACACCTGCAGGATGATGATCTGCAGCCGCGCTTCGTTGAAGATCGCATCGATATTGTCGCGGGTATTGAAAAGGAAGCTGTCGCCCAGGAAGACCCGGCCGATCAGCTCGAAAGCGCCGACCAGGATGACGAGCGCCAGGAAGACGTTGAATTCGGCCGGCCATGCGCGCCGCTTCGCATCATAGCTGAGCCCGCCGACGCCGTGAGATGTCTGTGCCAATCGTGCTTCCTCCGTCAGCCACAGTCTCCACTCGGCGCTGTTCAGGCCGAGAGGGAAAAAGCGGAGCGGCGCTGTCTTACTTTGGCGCGCCGCTCCGTATCGGACAGGTCCGCCTCAGTTCTTCTTCAGGAACTTGTCGATATTTGCCGGCGTGACCAGCTGGAACGGGATGTAGACCTTGTGCTCGACCTTCTCGCCCTTCGCCAGCTTGAGCGCTGCGTCAAGCGCGCCGGCACCCTGGCCGGCCGCGTCCTGGAACACCGTCGCATCGAGGTCGCCCGCCTGCATCGCGGCAAGCGCATCCTGGGTAGCGTCGACCCCGCCGACGACAACCGACTTCATGTCGATGTTGGCGGCCTTCATCGCCTGGATGGCGCCGATGGCGCTTTCGTCATTATTGGCGATGACGCCGTCGAACGGCTTGCCGGTCGACAGCCAGTTGGTCATCAGGTTCTGCGCTTCTTCGCGCTTCCAGTTCGACGTCTGCTTGTCGATGATCTTGATGAAGCTGCACTCCGGTGTGGCGATCACGTCATCAATGTCCTTGGTGCGCTGCACCGCTGCCTGGTTCGACAGCTCGCCCATGATCACATAGACATTGGCTTCAGTCTTGCCGGCCTCCTTGAAGAGGCGGCAGACCTCCTTGGTCTCGAGCGTGCCGGAATCGGCTTCGTTCGAGGCGACGAAGGCCTGGTTTTCGGGCAGCGTGTCGACGTTGACCGGCTCGCGATTGACATAGACCAGTGGAATCTTGGCAGCGGCGGCTGCGTCCGACATCGCCTGGGTCGCCGAGGTGTCGACCGGGTTGACGATGATGGCGTCGACGCCTGAGGCGGCGAAGTTCTTGATCTGGTCGAGTTGCTTGGCGACGTCGTTCTGCGCATCCTCCACCTGCAGCTCGACGCCGTCCATGCCCTTGGCCTGTTCAATCATGCCGTTGCGCAGCACGGTGAGAAAATTGTCGTCGAACAACGCCATCGACACGCCGATCTTGGCGGCAAAGGCGGACGAACTCATTAGCGCCGCGAACGCGACGCCCAAAAGCAGTTTTTTCATTTTATTTCTCCTCCACATTGGTGTCCGGCTGCACCGATCTACCCGGAATCCCCGATCTCGCAGGGAATTCTCTCCCGATTGCCATTTTTGGTTCCAGAGGCATTTGCCTGAAACAGATCTTCCGGAACGAAAGAACCAAAATGCTCAGATGGTGAAATATTTATTCCATTTCGCGTGGGCGTCAAGCGAGATTTCGCCATGAGGAATGGATTTTCGGCATTTCGAGCGCTTTTGGACGGACGCTCAGGCAAGCGAGGCCTGAAAGCATTCTGATAGATTACATCATGTCTGCCGCCGATGACCGCGACGTCAGATGTTTTCTGGCAGATAAATGTCGAAGGGCAGAAAGGTCTGGCCCGGCGCATTCGCAGCGCCGGTCTCGATGGCATGCGCCATCAGCCCGACAAGCTCGCGGCAAAGCGCCGCCAGTGGCGTCGAGATCACCATGGTCAGGAAATTATCTGCCAGCGCCGCGCGGGAGTCGGGCGTGATCTCGTTGCAGACGACCGCCGGCATCTCAGCCGGCTTTGCCTCCCTCAGCGCCGAGATCGCGCCTTCCATGCCGCCACCGGCGACATAGCAACCGGCGAGATCAGGGTGCCGGGCCAGAAGCTCGATCATTGCATCATGCGTGATCTGGTTCGCTTCCAGATTGACCAACGTCTCGAGGAGAGTGAATTCCGGCGCCTGCTCGCGAAAGAAGGAGCGAAAACCGATCTCGCGAAGCTCATGGCCATGGAAGCGATGGCTGCCGACGAAGAGGGCAACCTTGCCAGGTCTCTTCGCGGCCTTCGAGATCATCCAGGCAGCGGTGCGGCCGACCTTGCGATTGTCCAGGCCAACATAGCCCTCGCGAATACCGGACGCAAAGTCGGAAAGCAGGGAGAACACCGGTACGCTATTGGCTTTGAGAGCCTCGACGGCGACCGTCAGCGTCGGGTGATCAGGCCCGACCAGGGCGACGGCCCTGGATTTGGCGGCCAGCTTGCGCATCCGCTCGACGATCTCGTCCGGCGCCAGCGAAGCGGCGAAGTCGATGGTGGCCACGCCGCGAAAGCGCGGCGACTGCGATACCGCCAGTTCAAGCTCGCGGGCAAATTCGCTGTAGAAGACGTCCTCCCGCCTCAACAGCAGGAACCCGAGCCGGTATTCGGGCAATTCATGGCGCATCCGCTGCTTGATCAATCCGGCTGCGTGATAGCCGATGCTGGTCGCGGCCTCATAGACGCGGCGCGCGGTTTCCTCGCGCACCGGCAAGCGGTTGTTCAGCACTCGATCGACGGTGGCAACGCTGACCCCCGAAATGCGCGCCAGGTCGGTGATCGTCGGGCGTTTCGCCATCGCTGCCTCATTCCACTGTTTGGCCCTTTTACACCATTCTGATGGAAAATGATAGAAACTATCTTTGTGATATTGAGCCTATCAGGGCTCGGCGTTATTTTGAACGCTGACCGAATATGATCGAGGCCTCCGCTATGGTGGATATTGGACTCCGAACCGGGAATACGAGCTCCGCAGCAGCGTCCCGACGCGACTACAGCCTGATCGGCCGCGACGCGAAGCTTGCCGTCGAGAGCGGGCTGGCGGCGGCCGAGTGGTATCACACCGACGTGCCGCGCAAGCAGATGAAGGAGCTGATGCAGCGCTCCGACGGCCCGGCGATCCGCGACACCATCATCTGGCTCGGCACCATGATCCTCAGCGGCGCCGGCGCCGCCTGGTTCTGGGGCAGCTGGTGGTGCGTGCCGTTCTTCTTCGTCTACGGCGTCCTCTACGGTTCCTCCACCGACTCACGCTGGCACGAATGCGGCCACGGCACCGCTTTCAGGACGCAGTGGATGAACCACGTGGTCTATCAGGTCGCCTGCTTCATGATTATGCGCAACCCGGTGACCTGGCGCTGGAGCCACACGCGACATCATACCGATACCATCATAGTCGGCCGCGATCCGGAGATCTCGGTGATGCGTCCGCCCGATCTGCTGCGCGTGGTGCTCAACTTCGTCGGCATTCTCGACGCCTGGCATGCGATGAGCGACATGCTGCGCAATGCAGCCGGTATCGTCAGTCCGGCCGAAAGAACCTTCATTCCCGACCAGGAGCAGCCGAAGGCAATTCGCATTGCCCGCATCTGGACGACAATCTATGCCGCGACCATTGCGCTGGCGCTCTATACCGGCTCGTTCCTGCCGCTGATGCTGGTCGGGCTGCCCAGGCTTTACGGCGCGTGGCACCATGTCATGGTCGGCCTGCTGCAGCATGGCGGCCTGGCTGAAAACGTCACCGATCACCGGCTCAACAGCCGCACCGTCTACATGAACCCGATAAGCCGCTTCATCTACTGGAACATGAACTACCACGTCGAGCATCACATGTTTCCCATGGTGCCCTATCACGCGCTGCCCAGGCTGCACGAACTGATCAAGCACGATCTGCCGGCGCCGACACCATCCATCCTGGCCGGCTACCGCGAGATGATACCGGCTTTCCTGCGCCAGCTGCGCAATGAGGATTATTTCATCAAGCGCGAACTGCCGCCGACGGCGAGGCCCTATCGCGAGGATTTCCACAGCGATAACGCTGCTGTTGCGGTGGCTGCCGAATGACAAGCCCATGCCAAGGCACCAAACATCGAGGGACCCGTAAATGAGCGACTGGGTCGAGGCCTGTGACGCCGAGGACATCGACGAAGAGGACGTGATGCGCTTCGACCATGGCGGCCGCACCTTTGCCATCTATCGCAGCCCCGACGACGAGTATTTCGCCACCGACGGGCTTTGCACGCATGAGAAGGTGCATCTGGCCGACGGGCTGGTCATGGACGACATCATCGAGTGCCCGAAGCACAATGGCCGCTTCAACTACAAGACAGGGGCTGCCAGGGGCGCGCCGGTGTGCGTCGATCTAAGAACTTATCCGGTCAAAGTCGACGCCGGCAAAGTCCTTGTCCGGATCGGTTGATGATGACGAAGGGAATGGTCATCATCGGCGCCGGCGAATGCGGCGGGCGCGCCGCCCTTGCGCTGCGCGAGCTCGGCTATGATGGCCCGGTGACGCTGGTCGGCGACGAGCCGCATCTGCCCTATGAGCGCCCGCCGCTGTCGAAAGACGCGATGGTTGCCGACGCGCCCCTGATCAAGGCGATCGCCAGCGACGCGATCCTGGCCGAGCGCTCTATCCGGCATATCCATTCGGTTTTGGCTGTGGCGATCGACCGCACGGCGCATGTCGTGCGCCTGTCCGACGGTTCCGCCCTGGCCTACGACAAGCTCCTGCTGGCGACCGGTTCGGTGCCGCGCAAGCTGCCTATGCCGGGCCTTGGCGGGCGCTGCGTCTACCTCCGGACCTTCAACGACGCGCTGGCCATTCGCGCCCATCTCAGCGCCGGAAATCGCATCGCCATAGTCGGCGGCGGCTTCATCGGGCTTGAGCTTGCCGCGGCGGCACGCAGACTGGGTGCCGCGGTCACCATCATTGAGGCGCAGCCGCGCATCTTGATGCGCGGCGTGCCAGCCGAGATCGCTGAGGTCATCCATCAGGCGCATGAAGCGGAAGGCGTGAAAATCCTGTGCGGCGAGGGCATCGCCGCCATTGCCGATGATGGCGCCGAAGTGCGCATCGCGCTCGCCGGTGGACGCGACATTGTCGCCGATCTAGCCGTGATCGGCATCGGCGCCGTGCCGGTGACCGGACTTGCCGCGGAGGCGGGGCTGACCGTCGACAATGGCATCGCCGTCGACGCCGAGCTTCGCACCAGCGACCGGGATGTCTTTGCCGCCGGCGATTGCTGTTCGTTTCCGCTCGCCATCTATGGCGGCCGGCGCGTGCGGCTCGAAGCCTGGCGCAACGCACAGGAGCAGGGCGCGCTCGCCGCAAGGAATATGCTTGGCGCCGGCGAGTTCCATGCGGCGGTGCCGTGGTTCTGGTCGGATCAGTACGGCCTGACCTTGCAGATCGCCGGCCTGTCGGACGAAGGCCGCAGCATCGTGCGCCGCGACCTCGGCGACGGCGCCTTCATCCTGTTCCACCTCGCCGAAGACGGCAGGCTGGTTGCGGCAAGCGGCATCGGCGCCGGCAACGCGGTCGCCCGCGACATAAGGCTGGCCGAGATGCTGATTGCGAAGCAGGCAAGGCCGGCGCCGGAAGCGCTGGGCTCGCAGGCGATCAAGCTGAAGTCGCTGCTGGCGGCATGAACGCCGCGTGGATAATTGGCCGAGCGCGTTCGGCTAAAACAGCGCCTTCAGCTCCGGCAGCTTGTCGTTGACCAGCCAGCCATAGTAATTTTCCTCGGGCAGTTTTTCCGGCTCGCCCGCAGCGCGGCGCTTGTCGTTCTCGGCCTTCAGCGCATAGGCGCGCTGTTCGGGGTTGCCGACATTGTAGAGCGTCGACGTGATGCCGGGATTGCCTGAGATGTCAAAGCCGGCAATGCTTCTATAGGCGTCGATCGACTTCCTTATCGTCGCCGCGACATAAGGCAGTGTCAGGTCAGGATCCATGATGGTCTTGTAGACCGCGTTGGGATCGCCGACGTCGAGTTCCGGCAGGCCGGAAACCTTGTGCACGAGGTCGCTCATTTGCAGCGCCGTCAGCGGATTGAGCTGGCCAAGGCCAAAAGTCTGCCCGGCATAATAAGGCTGGAAGAAAGTGGCGCCTAAGCGGTCGTTGGGAAAGCTCTCGCCGTCGACGGTCTTGCCACGGAACGACCGGTTCCACACCTGTTCGCGGCACTCCCACAGATCGTAGCTGTCGGACTTCCCTGCGCATTTCGTAAATTGCGGCCGCTGCACGAAATCGGAGATGTCCTCGCCATCATAGGCAAAGGAGAGCTTGCTCGACAGATACGAAATCGCCTTGACGTAGTAGGTCTGCAGCCGGTCGTAGGCATCGACATTGTAGGTGTGCTCGCCGACGATGGCGCCGACGATATGCATTGGGTCGATTCCATAGGCCGCGGCTGCCTGCTTGATCTTGCCGCGCAACTCGGCATCGTTCTGGAGCAGCGCAAAGACTTTGCGGTATTTCGCCTGGAAGGTGGTGTTGGTCGCCTGGGTGCGCCGGCTCGAAGCGCCCGGTATGTCGGGCTGCTCGGTGTTGCGGTTGCCCGGCGGCACCATCGTTGCCGCTTGCGCGGCGAACATGGCTGCCGCCAGCGTCAGCCCCAAAATGACGAGGATCAGTTTTTTCATGCGCCGCCGCCCAAATAGTCGCCGGCAAACTAGGTAATGCTCCACCGGGAGTCGAGAGACGCCTGCACCCGACGGGACGAAAGCTTGCCGGATGCTTCCATTTGGCCACACATCGGGAATGCTGGGCCAAATTGGGGAGGCCGGGAGCAATTCCCCGACCCTCTTCGAGAATGAAGCGTCTCCTACAGGATGAAACGCGACAAGTCCGTGTTTCTGGAGAGGTCGCCGACATGCTTCTCGACATAGGCGGCATCGATGGTCACCGAGGTGCCGTTGCGGTCCGGCGCGTCATAGGAGATATCGTCCAGCACCCGTTCCATCACCGTCTGCAGCCGCCTGGCGCCGATATTCTCGACGCTGGCGTTAAGGTCCACGGCGATGCCGGCCAACGAATCGATCGCGTCATCGGTGAAGACCAGGTCGACGCCTTCGGTCTTCATCAGCGCGATATACTGCTTGATCAGGCTGGCTTCGGTCTCGGTGAGGATGCGGACGAAATCGTCCTTCTCCAGCGCCCGCAGCTCGACACGGATCGGCAGGCGGCCCTGCAATTCCGGCAGCAGATCGGATGGCTTGGCGACGTGGAACGCACCTGAAGCGATGAACAGGATGTGGTCGGTCTTCACCGGTCCGTATTTGGTCGCAACCGTGGTGCCTTCGACCAGTGGCAACAGGTCGCGCTGGACGCCCTCGCGCGAAACACCGGCACCGATGCCGCCTTCACGCGAGGCGATCTTGTCGATCTCGTCAAGGAAGACAATGCCGTCATTCTCGGTCGATTCGAGTGCCCTGCGCACCACTTCGTCCTGATCGAGCAGCTTGTCGGACTCGTCGCTGATCAACAGCCCGTAGGACTCCTTGACGGTCGTCTTGCGCAACTTGGTCTTCTTGCCGCCCATCGCCTTCGACAGCATGTCGTTGATGTTGAGCACGCCGATATTGGCGCCCGGCATGCCGGGGATCTCGAAGCCAGGCATGCCGCCATTGCCGGTATCGGCCACTTCGATCTCGATCTCCTTGTCGTCGAGCTCGCCGTCGCGCAGCTTCTTGCGGAAACTGTCGCGGGTGGCCGGGCTCGCCGTCTTGCCGACGAGCGCTTCGAGCACCCGTTCCTCGGCGTTGATGTGGGCACGCGCCTTGACGTCCTCGCGCATCTTCTCGCGCACCAGCCCGATGGCGATCTCGACCAGATCGCGGATGATCTGCTCGACATCGCGGCCGACATAACCGACCTCGGTGAACTTGGTGGCTTCGACCTTGACGAAAGGCGCACCGGCAAGGCGTGCCAGGCGGCGTGAAATCTCGGTCTTGCCGACACCGGTCGGGCCGATCATCAGGATGTTCTTCGGCATCACCTCTTCGCGCATCTGGCCCTCGAGCTGCTGGCGGCGCCAACGGTTGCGCAAGGCAATCGCCACGGCACGCTTGGCGTCTTTCTGGCCGATGATGAAGCGGTCGAGTTCCGAAACGATTTCGCGGGGAGAGAAGGTGCTCATGTCACTAAATTCCACTTTGCCACTGCCGAATGGACTCGAACGGATGCAGCAGCATGATCACGTTGAGTGTCAGATTGTCCCGGATGAGATAGCCGACACCGAATTCGAAGATGAGGGCGAGGGTCACGATCACCCATATAGGAAACCTTCGCGCCATGACAAACCCCAGCACCATGGCCAGCGTGTCGGACACCGAATTGATGATGCTATCGCCATAATAGTCGAGCGAGATTGTGCCGGCGCGGTAGCGGTCGATGATGAAAGGGCTGTTCTCGAGCAACTCCCAGCCGCCCTCTATAACCACCGCAAAGGCCAGCCTGAGCCCGATCGGCGAGCGCGGGAAAAGGAACCACGCCAGCGCATAGAACAAGAAGCCGTGAATGATGTGCGAGAAGCTGTACCAGTCGGAAATATGCTGGGAATTCTCGGAGCTCTGCACAATGCCGTGCCACAGCTTGACATAGCCGCAGGTACAGATCGGCGTCCGCCCCATGCCGTAGAGGACCCCGGCCTGGAAGATGACCAGGCCGAGAACCAACAGAAGCCCCATTCGCCAGCTGTCTTCGTAGGCCGAGACGGTTTTGTCGCTGGATACGCTCATGCTGCTATTGCCCCTCTTTTGCCTCACCCTGTCCGGCGTCGCCCTCTGGGGCATCAATCGCCATCAGCACGGCATCGCCATATTCCGACTTCCTGCGATCGATAGCCCTGAAACCGGCCTTTTCATAGGCACGGATAGCCCGTGCATTGGCGGGGTCCGGGTCGATGATGACGCGCGGCGTACCTTCCTCGAAAAGCTGCTCGACGAACTGCCGGACGATCGCCGAGCCGTGGCCGACCCCGACAAGCCCCGGCACGCCGATCGACAGATCGATGCCGAGCGTGCCGAACGGCTGGTCGCTATAGGGATGGCCGTCCTCCAGATGCGGATCGTAGCTCTGCAAATAGCCGATGGGCTTTCCGTCGAGCTCGATAATCAGCGGCTCGACCGAAATGCTGTCGATATGCTCGCGGATCTCCGCAATCTCGGTCTCTGGGTCGTTCCACCATTCGGCGACATGCGGCTCGGCAAGCCAGCCGGCGATCATCGGCAGGTCCCTCTGGATCACCGGCCGAAAACCATAGCGGAGGCTCCGCTCAGGCGGCATCGAGGGTTTCGACGACGAAGTTGTTGTTTGTGTAGACGCAAATGTCTGACGCGATCTGCATCGCCTTGCGGGCGATCTCCTCTGCGCCCTTGTCGCTGTCCATCAAAGCGCGTGCCGCCGCCAGCGCGTAATTGCCGCCGGAGCCGATGGCCATGACGCCAAATTCGGGCTCCAGCACGTCGCCGGTGCCGGTCAGCGCCAGCGACACCGACTTGTCGGCCACCAGCATCATTGCTTCCAGCCGGCGCAAATAACGGTCGGTGCGCCAGTCCTTGGCGAGCTCGACGCAGGCACGTGTTAGCTGGTCGGGATATTGTTCGAGCTTGGCTTCGAGCCGCTCAAGCAGCGTGAAAGCATCGGCGGTGGCGCCGGCAAAACCGGCGATGACGTTGCCGCTTTTGCCGATGCGGCGCACCTTCTTGGCGTTGCCCTTCATGATGGTCTGGCCGAGGCTGACCTGGCCGTCGCCGGCGATCACCACCTTGCCGCCCTTGCGCACGGTCAGGATGGTCGTGGCATGCATGGTCAGTTCATTCGACATTTTCTGCTCCGATCAGCACCGATCCCATCGAGGCGATCGGCGCGTTACGAGTGACTTGATCGGCCATATGTATGCATAGGCCGGATGATTGCAAACCGGCCATCCGCCGGGCCGGACTGTGCTCCGCAGCGGTAACTGGCAATCGCCGGATCATGCTGCTAGAAGGCTTTCGTTTTCAGGCATGTGAACGCCTGAACCGTGCAAATCTGAGACAAGGATGAGGTCATGGCGCCCCGTTCCGCCGAGATAAGCCGCAAGACCAGGGAAACCGACATCGCCGTGTCGGTTCAGGTCGACGGCTCGGGCAAATCCGACATTTCGACGGGCGTCGGCTTCTTCGACCATATGCTGGACCAGTTGTCGCGCCATTCGCTGATCGACATGACCGTGAAGGCCAAGGGCGACCTGCACATAGACGACCACCACTCGGTCGAGGATACGGGCATCGCGCTCGGCCAGGCGCTGGCCAAGGCGTTGGGCGAGCGGCGCGGCATCATGCGCTACGCCTCGATCGATCTCGCCATGGACGAGACACTGACGCGGGCGGCAATCGATGTCTCCGGCCGGCCTTTTCTGGTCTGGAATGTTTCGTTCTCGTCGCCGAAGATCGGTACGTTCGATACCGAGCTGGTGCGCGAATTCTTCCACGCGCTGGCGCAGAATGCCGGCATCACGCTTCATGTCACCAATCATTACGGCGCCAACAACCACCACATCGCCGAGACCTGCTTCAAGGCCGTGGCGCGTGTGTTGCGTTCGGCGCTTGAGCGCGACCCGCGCCAGCCGGACGCGGTTCCCTCCACCAAGGGATCCCTGAAAGGATAGCGTCATGGCCATCTATGTCGTGATGAAGCCGCCAGGCCGCAGCGAAAGCGTGGACACTACCTTTATCCGTGACGGCTTTGCCTGGCTCGGCTTCCTGGTGCCGCCGCTGTGGCTGGCCTGGCACCGGCTGTGGGTCGAGGCGGCATTGGCGTTTGTCGCCATGGGCCTGCTCTCGATGCTAGGCGAAAGGCTGGACCTGGAAACAGCCGGCTCGCTTTTATCCCTGCTTGTCATGCTCTTTGTCGGACTGGAAGGGCAGGGCTTGCGGATCGCAGCCCTGCGCCGTCGCGGCTGGCATGAATGGGGCGTGGTCGAGGCCGACAGGCTCGACGACGCAGACCTCCGCTATGCATTGGAAGCCGATGCTCAGTCGGATGAACAACCGACGGTGCAACGCATCGTCCCAGACGCAGCACATGCCCGGTCGGCGCAGATGGGCCTGGCGCTGGGGCTGAACCATATTCCGGGAAAGCCCTGAGATGAGGGTAGCGATCATCGATTACGGGTCGGGCAATCTGCGCTCGGCCACCAAGGCCTTCGAGCGTGCCGCGCATGAAGCCGGTATTGCCGCCGCGATCGAACTCACCGCCGATGCCGAGCGGGTCAGGACCGCCGACCGCATCGTCCTGCCCGGCGTCGGTGCCTATGCCGATTGCGCCGCTGGACTGCGTGCGGTAGCCGGCATGTGGGAAGCGGTCGAGGAGGTGGCGATCGCCAAGGCTCGGCCGTTCCTCGGCATCTGCGTCGGCATGCAGCTGATGTCGGAGCGAGGCCTGGAAAAGACCGTCACAAAGGGCTTTGGCTGGGTCGCCGGCGACGTCAAGGAGATCACGCCGGCCGATCCGACACTGAAGATCCCGCAGATCGGCTGGAACACGATTGACCTGAAGCGCAAGCATCCGCTGTTTTCCGGCATTGCGACGGGTGGCAAGGGACTGCATGCCTATTTCGTCCACTCCTACCATCTCGATGCACGGAAGGAGGATGAGGTGCTGGCGGTTGCCGACTATGGCGGCCCGGTAACGGCCGCTGTCGCTCGCGACAACCTCGCCGGAACGCAATTCCACCCCGAGAAGAGCCAGGCGCTGGGCCTGGCGCTGATCACCAATTTCCTAGGCTGGAGGCCCTGAACCATGAGCAAGAAGGGCTATTGGATGGCAATGGTCGATGTCCGCGATCCCGAGATCTACAAGCGATATATCGAGGCCAATGCCGCGGCTTTCGCGAAATACGGCGCGAAGTTCCCGGTGCGCGCCGGGCGGTACACCAGCCCGGAAGGACCGGCAGGCAATCGCCACGTGCTGGTGGAGTTCGAATCCTATGAAAAGGCGCTGGAATGCTACGGCTCGCCTGAATACCAGGAGGCGTTGAAGTACAGGCTCGCCGGCTCGACCGGCCACTTTGTCATCGTCGAAGGCGCCTGAAGGTGTTTCTGTTTCCGGCGATAGACCTCAAGGACGGCAAATGCGTGCGCCTCAGGCATGGCGACATGGCGACCGCCACCATCTACAATGACGATCCCGCCGCTCAGGCGCGCGTCTTCGAAGAGCAGGGCTTCGAATGGTTGCACGTCGTCGACCTCAACGGCGCCTTCAAGGGCCAGAGCGTCAACAGCGCCGCGGTCGGCGCCATCCTGAAGGCGACGAGCAATCCGGTGCAGCTCGGCGGCGGCATCCGCACCCTGGCGCAGATCGAGGACTGGCTCGACCGTGGGCTGGCCCGCGTCATTCTTGGCACCGTGGCGGTCCGCGATCCGGATCTGGTCAGGCAGGCCTGCAAGGCATTCCCGGGCAAGATCGCTGTCGGCATCGACGCCAAGGGCGGTAAGGTCGCGGTCGAAGGCTGGGCTGAGGCCTCGAGCCTCGGCGTCATTGAACTGGCGAGGAAATTCGAGGGTGCCGGCGTCGCCGCCATCATCTACACCGATATCGACCGCGACGGTGTGCTGACTGGCATCAACTGGGACGCCACCATCGATCTCGCCGACGCGGTGTCGATCCCGGTTATCGCCTCGGGCGGGCTCGCCTCGATCGCCGACATCGTGCGCATGACCATGCCCGATGCCCGCAAGCTCGAAGGCGCGATCTCCGGCCGCGCCCTCTACGACGGCCGCATCGACCCGGCCGAGGCATTGGCGATCCTGCGTGGCAAACCGATGGCAGGGTGTGAAACGTGAAGGTCTCGATTATCGTTGCTCCCTACGACAGCGGGCACTATCACGAGGGGTGCGGCCAGGGGCCGGACGCCATCGTCGGCGGTGGGCTGGTCGAAGCCCTGACCGTGGCTGGCCATGATGTCGCCGTCGAAGATATCGGCAAGGTCGGAGACGAGCAGGGGCGCGAAATTGCAACCGGCTTCGCCGTCTGCAACGCCGTCGCGACCAAGGTTAACCTCGCCCGCGATGGAGGACGCTTCCCCATTATCCTTGCTGGAAATTGCCTGACCGCCGCCGGTGCGGTTGCCGGTGAAGCGGCGGATTCGATCATCTGGATCGACCAGCATGGCGATCTCAACACGCCGGAGACGTCGGCCTACGGCTTTCTCGACGGCATGGCGCTGGCGGCGACGCTCGGGCTCTGCTGGCATCCGATGGCGGCAGCAATTCCGGGGTTCCGGCCGATAGACCCGGCGCGCTGCATGCTGGTCGATGCCCGCGACCTCGATCCCGACGAAAAGCGACTGCTGGAAACTTTGCCGATCGTGCGCACCGAATGTGCCGGTGCACTCGATATGATCGGAAAGCTCACGGCGGCAGGGACTGTGCGGGCGCATCTGCATCTCGACCTGGATGTTCTCGATCCGGATGTGCTGCAGGTGAACCGCTACGCGCACCCGGGCGGCCCGAGTCCGGAACAGCTGCGGCAGCTTGCCTGCGGACTGGCCAGGTCAATCCCGATTGTCGGCGTGACGCTCTCGGCCTACGACCCGGCCTTTGATTCCCAGTCCGAAGTTCCGCCCGTCGTCGGCCAGCTGCTTGTCGACTTTCTTGCGGCGATCGAGAGGATCTGATGCTGAAAGCCCGCGTCATCCCCTGTCTCGACGTCAAGAACGGCCGTGTCGTCAAGGGCGTCAATTTCGTCGACCTGGTCGATGCCGGCGATCCCGTCGAAGCGGCAAAAGCCTATGACGCGGCCGGCGCCGACGAGCTCTGCTTTCTCGACATCACCGCCTCGTCGGAAAACCGCGAGACCATTTTCGATGTCATCGCCCGCACCGCCGAACAATGTTTCATGCCGCTGACCGTTGGCGGTGGCGTCCGTCAGGTCGCCGACATCAGGAAGCTGCTACTGGCCGGCGCCGACAAGGTGTCGATCAACACGGCGGCGGTGAAGACCCCAAATTTTGTCGCCGAGGCTGCCGACAAATTCGGCAACCAGTGCATCGTCGTCGCCATCGATGCCAAGAAAGTGTCCGCTGCGAGCGAGGCTGATCGCTGGGAGATATTCACCCATGGCGGCCGCGAGAAGACCGGCATCGACGCCGTCGAGTTCGCTCGGCGAGTGGTCGACCTCGGCGCCGGCGAGATCCTGCTGACATCGATGGACCGCGACGGCACCAAGGCCGGCTATGATATAGCCCTTACCCGCGCGGTCGCCGATGCCGTACGCGTGGCGGTCATCGCTTCCGGTGGCGTCGGCACGCTCGACCACCTTGTCGAAGGCATTCGCGACGGCCATGCCGGCGCGGTGCTGGCGGCGTCGATCTTCCATTTCGGCACCTACAGCATCGCCGAAGCCAAGCTGCACATGGCTCAGGCCGGACTGCCGATGCGGCTGGACTCGCCGGGTAATCGGTCCTAGAGCCTTTCCGGCTAAGAAGAGGCTGTAAACGCCGTCATGACCGAGTTCTCGCTCTCCGATCTGGAGAAGATTATTGGCGAACGCGCACGTTCCGGCGATCCGGATTCGTGGACGGCCAAGCTCTTTCAGCGTGGCATGAGCAAGGCAGCGCAGAAACTCGGCGAAGAGGCAGTCGAAACGGTGATCGCAGCCGTCAGCGCCGACCGGGACGCGCTTGTTTCGGAAAGCGCCGATCTCATCTATCATTGGCTTGTCGTTCTTGGCGTAGCGGGCATTCCGCTGAGCGATGTGCTCAACGAGCTTGAACGCCGCACCGGTCGTTCGGGCATCGCCGAAAAGGCGTCTCGGCTGGACCGGGGCTGATCGCTGCGGAGGAACTCGATGGACCAGCTCGCTCCTACCGAGAAGTATTCACCCTATCGTTTCTTCTCGGCCGAGCAATGGTCGCGGTTCCGCGCCGATACGCCGATGACGCTCACCGAGGACGAGGTCCGTCGTCTGCGGTCGCTGAACGATCCGGTCGATCTCCACGAGGTCGAGCGCATCTATCTTTCGATGTCGCGGCTGTTGTCGGCTCATGTCGAAGCCAGTCAACTCCTGTTCAGGCAGCGCCAGGCCTTCTTCAACGCGCTGGACGCGGCCAAGACACCGTTCATCATCGGCATTGCCGGTTCCGTCGCGGTCGGCAAATCGACCACGGCGCGCGTGCTGAAGGAGCTGCTGGCGCGCTGGCCGTCGAGTCCCAAGGTCGACCTGGTCACCACCGACGGTTTCCTGCTGCCGAACGAAGTCCTGCGCCGCAACAACCTGATGGAGCGCAAGGGCTTTCCGGACAGCTACGACGTCGGCGCGCTGCTGCGCTTCCTGTCCGGCATCAAATCGGCGCAGCGCAACGTCCGCGCGCCGGTCTATTCGCACCTGACCTATGACGTCATCCCGGGCGAGTTCCAGACCATCGACCGGCCGGACATCCTGATCTTCGAGGGCATCAACGTCCTGCAGCCGGGCAAGCTGCCGAAGGATGGCAAGATCGTGCCTTTCCTGTCGGATTTCTTCGACTTTGCCATCTACATCGATGCCGAGGAGGCGCTGATCCATCACTGGTATATCGCCCGCTTCATGCGGTTGCGCGAAACCGCCTTCCGCGACCCGGCCTCCTTCTTTCACCGCTATTCGCAACTTTCCGAGGATGCGGCCCGCGCCATCGCCGAGGGCCTGTGGACCAACATCAACCTGAAGAATCTGCGCGAGAATATATTGCCGACCCGCGCCCGAGCCGATCTCATCCTGCGCAAGGGCGCCAACCATCTGGTCGAGGAAGTGGCGCTCAGGAAACTGTGAAATCCCGGGACATTCCTTAAAGTCATCTTAACCCAGTCTTTCTATTGTCGGGCCTGATCTGCGGGCTCGGCAAACAAATGAATGCGCCATTCCTAAACATCGATCGGCCGGCAGCTGACCGCATCGCACGTCCAGGCAGCGGCGGCGCAACGATTGCCCTGATCGTGCCTGTCCACAATGAGGAAGGCGCAATTGCTCCATTCCTGAAGGCGGTATGCGAAAGCACCGCGCCGCTGAAGGACAAAGGCGTTGCCCTCGAGTTCATCTTCGTCAACGACGGCAGCAGCGATACGACGCTCGAAAAGCTGATCGAAGCCCAACAAACCGATCCACGCATCCACGTAATCGACCTTTCACGCAATTTCGGCAAGGAAGCCGCGATGACCGCGGGGCTCGACAGCTGCGATGCCGATGCAGCGATCCCGATGGATGTCGATATGCAGGATCCGCCGCATGTCATTCCGCTGCTTGTAGAAAAGTGGCGCGAGGGTTTTGAGGTTGTTCTGGCCAAGCGAGCCAATCGGTCGAGCGACAGCTTTCTCAAGCAGCGCTCCGCCTCGATGTTCTACCGCGTTCACAACTGGATCGCGCAGCAGAAGATCCCGCACGATGTCGGCGACTTCCGTTTGATCGACCGCCAGGTCATCCAGGCGCTGCGGTCTTTGCCCGAACGCCGTCGTTTCATGAAGGGCCTGTTCGCCTGGGTCGGGTTCCGTACCGCAAGCGTCGAATATGTCCGCGATCAGCGCATCGCCGGCCAGTCGAAATTCTCCGGCTGGAAGCTGTGGAACTTCGCGCTCGAAGGCATCACCAGCTTCTCCACCGCTCCGCTTGAAATCTGGACCTATGTCGGCGCGACGATTTCCGCGCTGTCGTTCCTCTACGGCCTGCTGATCGTCGCCAAGACAATGATCTTTGGCGTTGATGTGCCCGGCTACGCCTCCCTGCTGGTCAGTGTTCTTTTCCTTGGCGGCATCCAGTTACTCGGCATCGGCATCATCGGACAATACCTCGGCAGGGTCTACGCCGAGATCAAGCAGCGTCCGATCTACATCGTGCGCCGCAAATATGAGGGAATGAGCTGATGGAGATCGACGCCTACCGACAGATGGCCGCCACCGAAGACGAGCATTGGTGGTTCTGCGGGCGTCGCGCCATCGCCGAGGCGGTCATTCGCAGCATCGGCCTGCCTGAAAACGCGCGCATCGTCGAGATCGGCGCCGGCACCGGCGGCAACATCCGGATGCTGGAGCAGTTCGGCGCAGTGACGGCAGTCGAGATGAGCGATCTCGCGCGCAGGATTGCCTGGGAAAAGACCGGCCGCGACTTCCTCGCCGGACATCTGCCGGACAACATTCCTGTCGCGCCGCAAAGCTGCGACCTCGTCTGCCTGTTCGACGTGCTGGAACATGTCGCCGAAGACGAGGCGTCGCTTGCCGCGATCCGCCAGATGCTGAAGCCGGGCGGCGGCGTCGTCCTCACGGTGCCAGCACACCAATGGTTGTGGAGCACGCATGATGTTGGGCTGCATCACATGCGGCGCTATTCACGCAATCTGCTGCGTGAACGAATTGAAAAGGCTGGTTTCGCGATCGACCGGCTGAGCTACACAAATGCCGCGCTCTTCCCGGTAGCGGCGCTGGCACGACTGGTGGACAGGTTGCGCAGGCCGGCCTTGCCAGCCGGTCATGCCACGCCGCCGAAACCACTGAATGCAGCGATGAAGGCAGTGTTTTCGGCGGAAGGCCGCATCATACCAAATGCAAGCTTGCCCTTCGGGGTTTCGCTGCTGGCGGTATTCCGCAAGAACAGCGCCGTCGAAACCGCTCGCCCCGACGAGAAATTGGCAGCTTGACCGCGTCATGGGCACCGGCTCGTATCGTCGACTATCGCGCTTTGCGCTGATTGGCATCGCGTCGACGCTGATCTACGCCGTTTGCGCTTTTCTGCTGTCGCGTGGACAGGCAACGGCAGCCTTGCCGGGGGCGCTCACATCGTTTGCGGCCTACGCCGTCGCCGCGTTGTTCTCCTACACCGGGCATAAATATTTCACGTTCACCTCGGGCGGCAGTCACGCTATGGAATTGCCCCGCTTCCTCCTGCTCACCGCTTCCGGCCTCGCCGTCGCGATCGCCCTGCCGGGGCTTTTGACCCAGATGCTCGGCGTCCCTGCCGCAATCCCGATCCTGCTCACCTGCATTGCCGTGCCGGTCATCAACTATGTCGTCCTCGGGCGGTGGGTGTTTCGTGGTCTCTAGCGCGCGATCCCTCAGTGAACTGCTGCCCGGCGCCAACCGCTTCTCGCCCTTTGCGGGCGTAGCGGGTGCTCCGTTGCTGCTGGCCTGCCTGATCGTCACATACGCCGTCTGGCTATCCACCGTTGCAATCCCGACCAATGTCGACGTGTCATGGCTTCTGGTCGTCTGCGACCGCCTGCTTGGCGGAGAGCGGCTCAACACGGACATCGTGGAGACCAACCCACCTTTCTCGATCTGGCTCTACATGCCGTTCATGCTCCTGGAAAAGCTCACTGGCATGCGTGCGGAATTCTGGCTGACGCTTGGCGTCGTTTGCCTGAGCCTGGCCAGTCTTTCCGTTTCCGTCCGCATTCTCGCGCGCGATGAACCGGTCTACCGGCAGCCCCATGCGCTGTGGGCGGCAGCGGCGGCCCTGTTTTTGATCCTGTGTTTCATGCCGGATCAATTCGGCCAACGCGAGCACTTCGCATTGATTGCCATTCTGCCTTGGGTGGCGTTGCAATGCACACGTCAGCGGAACCTGGATTTCAGCGCGGGCTCGCGCCTGGAGCACATGGTCGCGGGTTTCGGCGCGGCGGTCGTGGTCATGGTCAAGCCGCCCTATTTTGTGCTGGCCTTCATGTTGCCGTCGCTCTGTCTTGCGCTTGAAAGGCGGTCGCTGAGACCGCTCTTCGTCGCAGAGAACCTGGTGGGCGCTGCGATCGTGGCCGCCTATATAGCGTCCATCGCGCTCTTCGACCGCGCTTACGTCAGCGACGTCCTGCCCTTGGTCAGGGAGGTCTATCTTCCGTTGAGGGCCTCTGCCGCCGATATGCTGGCAAACTGGCCGAAAGTGGTGCTGCTTCTGGCCGCCGCCACCGTGCTTGCGGCCGGCGGCCTGAGAAAGACGAACTGGGACGTCAGGATTCCGCTCCTGACCGCCCTGGGGTTCATTCCGGCCTTCATTGTCATGGGCAAGGGTTGGCCCAATCACGCGCTGCCGATGGTCGTTGTTGCGACACTTGCATTTGGCATCCAGCTTGTGCGGTTCGGCACATTCGGCAGTGCAGGCTTCGTTCGCAAGGCCGCCCTGATCTTCGGCTGCGTGCTGGTGCTGCAAATAGCGGTCAGGGCACAGTACGCGGCGCTGACGACGGATAACGGCCCGATCGCCCGGTCTGTCGCCGCGATCCGCGCAACGGTCGAAACCCCGGCCATCATGTCGATTGCCGACCAGATGCAGGTTGCCCATCCCCTCGCCAGGCTGGTCGGCGGCAGGTTCATATCACGCCATCCGAGCGCCTGGGCGGTCTCCAACGCGGACACGCTCGCCCGCGTCACCGGCGATCTCGAACGGAGACCGGAACTTGAAAGCATCCGCGATCGGGTGATCGGCGAAAACGCCGCCGAGATATCAGCGAAGAAGCCCGATATCGTGCTGTCAGGCTCGCCGGCGTGGACTGCCCTGATGCTGCAGGACAAGCGGATCCAGGTCGCCTTGGCCGGCTATCGTCTGCTGCACGCCGAGCCGGAAATCACTGTCTATCTGCGTTACACGGCGCCTGCGCCGCTCCAAACCGATTGAGCAGGAGCCCCCGGAAACCCATGACACGGCTGGATCCAATCGCTCCACTGGACGACATATGGCTCGATCTCGAGAGCCTCGGTGCAACAGCATGAGCGTCTCGAACGACATTGGCGGCTTGAGCCGCTGGCGCGACCGGGATATTGCGGCGTCGCTGCTTCCTAGCCGCAATGTCCTGGCCATTGCCGCAGTCACCGTCTTCTCGATCTTCTGGCAGCGACGTTGGGGGACTGTTCCCGACACTAGCTGGCTGATCACGGTCTGCGAGCGTATGCTGTCCGGTGAGCGGCTTTACTCGCAAATCTACGAGACCAATCCCCCATTCAGCGTCTGGCTCTATCTGCCGCCAGTGGCTGCAGCCAGATTGCTGGGCACCGCCCCGGAAATCCTGGTTGAGGCCTGGACATACCTTGCCGTGCTTATCGGACTTTCGCTCTCGGGCGTGATCGTCAAGCGTGCGGGTTTCACCGAAACTGCATCATTGTTTGCACTGGGGCCAGCGTTTTGCGCAATGTTGGTGGTCTTCCCCGGAAATGCCTTCAGCGAGCGGGAGCATATCGGCATGGCACTTTTCATGCCGCTGCTTGCGCTTCATGCCTGGCGCGCGCGCAGAGATGCAGCTGCCCAACCAGACCCCGGGCTCGCCGTACTCGCCGGCCTGTCGGGCAGCATTCTGCTGCTGGTCAAGCCCTACTATGCGATCATGGTGTTGGCGCCGGCGCTGGTCGTTGCAGTGCGCCGGCGCAGTCTGAAATCGATCTTCGCCCTGGAACACTGGGTCATTGGCGGCATCTGCGTTGTCTATCTCAGCACGGTCACGCTGATCCATCCGGAATTTGTGCGCGACATCTATCCCCTCTTGGCGGACGTTTATGCAAAGATCGGCATCTTTTGGCCGATTGTGATCGGCTACGGTTTCTCGTGGTGTTTCCTTGTCTTCCTGATCTGGTGGCTGTGGCCGGCCAGGCGGTTTCCAGAGCTGGCGGCGGTAGCGTTGGCGGCATCGATCGCCGGCATGTTTCCCCTGTTCTACCAAGCCAAAGGCTGGTCTTATCATGCCTATCCCGCGATCTTTTGCGCTGTGGCAGCCATTTTCTGCCTGTTGGCACTGCCCAGGATCGTGCAGCGGCCGTCGAAGCTGTTGACGTTCGTGACGGCTCCTTCGCGAGCTTGGGCATTGGCGGCGGTGGCAATCGCTTTCTTGCCGTACTGGAGCACCCAGAAACCAGGGCCGGCGCTGGTTGCTGCAATTCGCGCCGCCACCGATCGGCCGACCGTAGCGTTGGTCAGTTCGGATATTTCCTCGGGACATCCGTTGAACCGTATGATCGATGGGCAGTTCGTTTCGACCCACGTCAGCGATTGGCTTGGAGCGTTCGCACTTTCCCTGTCCCGGCAGGCATCTCTCTCGGGTGACACCGCCGAAGCCATGCGTTACCAAGCCATCATGGCGCGCTACGTCGAAAGCAAACGCGAAGAGTTCGTGCGTCTGCGCCCGGATATCGTCGTCTTCAAGAAAAACAACACGATGTGGACAAGCCAATTGATGGAGCGTTTTGGCTTTGACGCCATCCTGGCGCACTACCGCATTCTTATCGAGGACGAGACCGAGCGCATCTATCTGCGCGACGATTATGTCCGCCCGGGCCACCGGCCACCCGAACAGCCTATTTCGGCATCGTCACCCGTCGCAGCGTCAGATTGATGCGGCCGCCACTCCTGAGCAATGCCGAGGTCGACGGGTAGATACGGTCGACGCCGTGAAAGCAGAGCCGCCCTTCGCCGCCAAGCACGACGACGTCGCCGCTCCTCAGCCTGAACGATTTGGTGGCGCCGTCGCGCGTCGTCTGGCCGACCCGGAACAGGCAATCGTCGCCGAGCGACACCGAGACGACAGGCGCGGAGAAATCGCTCTCGTCGCGGTCCTGGTGAAGACCCATCTTGGCATCCTGCGAATAGAAATTGACCAGGCAGGCTTCCGGCAGGTGCGCATAGGCAGATACATCCCGCCACAGTTCGAGCAGCATCTCCGGGATCGGCGGCCAAGGCCTTCCGGTCACCGGGTGGGTCGGCTGGTAGCGATAGCCGTGCTCCTTGTCGGTGACCCAGCCCAGCGGACCGCAATTGGTCATGCGCACGCTCATCTCCTTGCCGGTACGCGGCATCGCCGGCACGAACAGCGGCGCCTTCTGCACGACCTGCCTGATAGCTTCCACCAGCACTTCCTGCATGGCGCGCGACAGGTAGCCGGGCATATGGCGGACGCCTTTGGGCAGTACGAGCATCGCGTCGGTTAATCCGTTGGTCTGGAGAAATCAGAATGCCACCGTCAAATGAAAACGGCGACCCGAAAGCCGCCTCCGACGGTGGCTGCGCGCTTTAACCGGCGATCTGAGATCCGAAGCCGCTTCGGCTGTCACTCATCCCCGACCCGGCCGCGCAGTTTCTTGATCGAGCCGCGCCCGGCCTTGCTCTTGAGCCGTCTTTCGACCGCGCCTTTGGACGGCCTGGTCTTCTTGCGCGGCGGTGGTGGTGGTTCGGCGGCCTTGGCGACCAGTGCCGTCAGCCGCGCCCGGGCGTCCGCCCGGTTCTGCTCCTGGGTGCGGAAGCGTCCGGCTTCGATGACGATGACGCCGTCCTTGGTGGCGCGCTGGCCGGCAAGCTTGATGGTCCGTTCGCGCACCCGCTCCGACAGGCCAGCCGCATTGGCGGCATCGAAGCGCAATTGCACTGCCGTCGCCACCTTGTTGACGTTCTGGCCGCCCGGGCCGGACGAACGGATGAAGTCCTCGTGCAGGTCGCCCGGATTAATCACCGCATCGTCGGTAATGATGATCTTGTCGTCGGCGTTCATGCCGCACTCATGGCGCGGCAGGCGAAAAAAGAAAAGGCCCGATTGAAGCCGGGCCTTGAAGCATCACCAGGGGCGACGGCTATTCAGCCGCTACCTGCATGCGTGGTGCGGCGCCGAGCACGGTGGCGTCGACATGGGCTTCGAACTTTTCGAAATTGTCGACGAACATGCCGACCAGCCTTGCCGCCTGCCGGTCGTAGGCGGGCTTGTCGATCCAGGTCGATCTAGGGTCGAGAATGGCGCGGTCGACGCCGGCAACCGTCACCGGTACGTCGAAACCGAAATTGGCGTCGGTGCGGAAGTCGGCCGCTTTCAGCGAGCCGTCGAGCGCCGCCGCAAGCAGCGCCCGCGTTGCTTTGATCGGCATTCGCTTGCCGGTGCCGTAGGCGCCGCCGGTCCAGCCGGTGTTGACCAGCCAGCAATCGACGCCGTGGCGGGCGATGAGCTCGCGCAGCAGATTGCCGTATTCCGACGGATGCCGCGGCATGAACGGTGCGCCGAAGCATGTCGAAAATGTCGCTTCGGGTTCCGTAACGCCCTTCTCGGTCCCCGCCACCTTGGCGGTATAGCCGGAGAGGAAATGGTACATGGCCTGCGCCGGGGTCAACCGCGCGATCGGCGGCATCACACCGAATGCGTCGGCGGTCAGCATGATGATGTTCTTCGGGTGGCTGGCGCGCCCCGTCTTGCTGGCATTGGGGATGAAGTGGAGCGGGTAGGCGCAGCGTGTGTTTTCGGTCAGCCCGCCATCGTCGAAATCCGGCACGCGGCCTGCGTCGAGCGCCACATTCTCCAGCACCGTGCCGAAGCGCTGGGTGGTGGCGAAGATCTCCGGCTCGGCTTCGGCCGAAAGCTTGATCGTCTTGGCATAGCAGCCGCCCTCGAAATTGAAGATGCCGTGCGGTCCCCAGCCATGCTCGTCGTCGCCGACCAGCGTGCGCGACGGGTCGGCCGACAACGTCGTCTTGCCGGTCCCGGAAAGGCCGAAGAAAACGGCCGCGTCGCCGACGGGCCCTTCATTGGCCGAGCAGTGCATCGGCATCACACCCTTTGCCGGGAGCAGATAGTTGAGCACGGTGAACACCGACTTCTTCATCTCGCCGGCATACGAGGTACCGCCGATCAACACGATCATGTGCGAAAGATCGACGGCAATCACCGTTTCGCCGCGCGTGCCGTGGCGGGCGGGATCGGCGCGGAACGACGGCAGGTCGATGATCGTCAAATCGGGCAGGAAATGCTCGAGTTCGGCGGCGGCCGGTCGGATGAGCAGATTGCGGATGAACAAGGAGTGCCAGGCAAGCTCCGTGATCACCCTGGTCGGCAGCTTCAGTTCCTCGTCGGCGCCGCCGACCAGGTCCTGCACATAAAGGTCCTTTCCAGCCGCGTGGGCGCGAAAATCGGCAAGCAGCGTATCGAACTGGATCGGCGAAATCGCTTTGTTGTTGTCCCACCATATATGCGGCGCGGTGCTTTCGTCGCGCACCACGAATTTGTCCCTGGGCGAGCGGCCGGTGTGCTGCCCGGTCTCGGCGGCAAGCGCGCCATGCGCGGTGAGTCGGGCCTCGCCACGGCGGATTGCCTCCTCGTAGAGCGCGGCCGCGCTGAAATTATAGCGTACCACGCCCGTGGTTCTCAGGCCGATGCGATCGATTGCACATGCAGGATTGCGTTTGCCGGCTTCCGACATGGGTGTCCCTTCTTCGATTTACCGCGTCTTTACCGGCGAATTCCGGAACCCCCATTGCAGGAGCTAAAAACGTCAAAACCAGAAAAGGCGAATGATATCAAATCATTAATCGATTTAAATATTTTGAAAGTTGTTTAAATCGTTTATATGTGCAAAAACACTGATGGTTGCCCAAAGGATTGGCGATGTTCATTCGTCCCATCCATATCGAGGTACAATTGTAGCCGTCGACATGCCGCGCGTGACAGCGGATACAGCCTGTGCCACATTTTGTACCTAATTTGTCCTGCAAAAGCCCCTTCTCGACGAAAGAAGGGACAGCTCATGAGGGAGCCGCTTGAAATGGCAACAATCGCGCTTGTCGACGACGATCGCAACATTCTGACTTCGGTTTCGATCGCCCTCGAATCCGAGGGTTATCGGGTCGAAACCTACACGGATGGGGCATCGGCGCTGGAGGGACTGGCGGCGCGCCCGCCGAACCTCGCCATCCTTGACATCAAGATGCCGCGCATGGACGGCATGGAGTTGCTGCGCCGGATGCGTCAGAAATCCGACCTGCCAGTAATCTTCCTGACCTCCAAGGACGATGAGATCGATGAACTGTTCGGCCTCAAGATGGGCGCCGACGACTTCATCCGCAAACCCTTCTCGCAGCGTCTTCTGGTGGAGCGCGTCCGCGCCGTGCTGCGCCGCGCCAGCACCCGCGAGGCGGCGGCCAAGGCGCCCAACCAGCAGGCCCGGTCGCTTGAGCGCGGCCAGCTTGTCATGGACCAGGAGCGCCACACCTGCACCTGGAAGGGCGAGCCGGTGACGCTGACCGTCACCGAGTTCCTCATCCTGCATTCGCTGGCCCAGCGTCCGGGCGTTGTAAAAAGCCGTGATGCGCTGATGGATTCGGCTTATGATGAGCAGGTTTATGTCGATGACCGCACCATCGACAGTCACATCAAGCGGCTGCGCAAAAAGTTCAAGGCCGTTGATGATGACTTCGAAATGATCGAAACCCTTTACGGAGTCGGATATCGGTTCCGCGAAGCTTGAGTCGAGCGGGAGCTGCTATTCGATGGCAGTGCAAGTAGAGCGAGTGAGACGGTCGGGCGCCGCCAGGCGCCCGCCGCGGATTCTGCCCGCCTTCGTGTCGAAAATTACGGTGCCGATGCGCCGGTTTCTCGGCCATCACATCTTTTCCAGCCTGACGCGGCGTATCCTCTTTCTCAACCTTGCCGGCCTTGCCGTCCTGGTCACCGGCATTCTCTATCTCAATACCTTTCGCGACGGGCTGATCGACGCCCGTGTCGAGAGCCTGATGACTCAAGGCGAGATCATCGCCGGCGCGATTGCCGCCTCGGCGACGGTCGAGACCGATTCGATCAGCATCGATCCGGAGAAGCTGCTCGAGTTGCAGGCCGGCGAAAGCCTCGGCCCGGGCTCCGATCAGCTCGATAACCTCGATTTCCCGATCAATCCGGAGCGCGTGGCGCCGGTGCTCAGGCGGTTGATCTCGCCGACGCGGACCCGAGCCCGCATTTACGACCGCGACGCCAACCTGCTGCTCGATTCCCGCCATCTCTATTCGCGCGGCCAGATCCTTCGCTACGACCTGCCGCCGGTCGAAGAGGAACAGCCAGACCTTCTGGAGCGCATCCAGAAATTCGTCTTTGATTTCTTTCGCAACAAGCAGCTGCCTGTCTATCGCGAGCAGCCAGGTGGCAACGGCGCCGCGTTTCCGGAAGTGGTCAAGGCGCTTACCGGCAGTCCGTCGACGATCGTGCGGATCTCGGAGCAGGGCGAGCAGATCGTTTCAGTGGCGGTACCGATCCAGCGCTTCCGTGCCGTTCTCGGCGTGCTGATGCTGTCGACCGAAGGCGGCGACATCGACAAGATCGTCGCGGCCGAGCGCAAGGCGATCCTGCGCGTGTTCGGCATTGCCGCCCTGGTTACCGCCATCCTGTCGATGCTGCTGGCCTCCACCATCGCCAACCCGCTGCGCCGGCTTTCCGCGGCGGCGGTCAGGGTTCGCCGCGGCGTCAAGAACCGCGAGGAAATCCCCGACTTCTCCGACCGCCAGGACGAGATCGGCAATCTGTCGATCGCCGTGCGCGACATGACCAACGCGCTCTACGCCCGCATCGAGGCGATCGAAAGTTTTGCCGCGGATGTCTCGCACGAGTTGAAGAACCCGCTTACCTCGCTGCGCAGCGCGGTGGAGACATTGCCGCTGGCCAGGAACGACAATTCGCGCAGCCGGCTGATGGATATCATCCAGCACGATGTGAGGCGGCTTGACCGTCTCATCACCGATATTTCCGATGCCTCCCGTCTCGATGCCGAGCTGGCGCGGGAAGATGCAGGAACCGTCGACCTCAAGAAGTTCATCACCGATCTGGTCGCCGTCTCGCGCGAGGCCACGCGCAACAAGAAGGCGGTCGAGATCGAATTCAAGGTCGCCAAACTGCCGCAGGGCGTGAAAGGCTACTTCGTCGTCGGTCATGATCTGAGGATCGGCCAGGTGATCACCAACCTGATCGAGAATGCCCGCTCGTTCGTTCCCGAGGAACGTGGCCACATCACCATATCGCTGGCGCGCGCCGGCAAGTTCAACATCGTCACCATCGACGACAATGGACCCGGTATCCGGGCCGATAACATCGACCGCATTTTCGAGCGGTTCTATACCGATCGGCCGGCCGGCGAGGCGTTCGGTCAGAACTCGGGCCTTGGCCTGTCGATATCCAGGCAGATCGTTGAAGCTCATGGCGGCACGCTGAGCGCCGAGAACATCCCGGGCACCAAGCCTGGCGAGATCAAGGGCGCGCGCTTCGTGGTGACGCTGCCGGCGGAAGGCTGACGGATGAATTCCAATCACGCCTGGTCCTATTGTGCAGCCTGAAAATATTCACGGCACCGCGATCCTGATAGGTGATCGCGGCATTCTCATCACCGGACCGTCCGGCTTGGGCAAGACGACGCTGGGGCTCGCCTTGATCGATCATTGCAGCCAGCGTGGGCTGTTTTCCCGGCTGATCGGCGATGACCAGCTCTATGCTGCAGATTGCGACGGGCGGCTGGTCTGCCGCGCACCAGCCAGCATAGCCGGCCTCGTCGAGGTCCCGGGATTCGGCCCCAAACCGATACGGTTCGAGCCAAGCTGCGTGATCGACCTCATTATCCGGCTGGTGCCAGCCGGCAAAATGGCCCGCTTCCAGGAAGACTGCTGCGAACTCGTTGTCGGCGTACCAGTGCCGCGCATCGATCTTGCCGGGCGCAATGTAGCGGCGGCCTTGCCGGCAGTGATGTCGCGCCTGTCGATTGCGCCTTTCCTGTGATCCGATTTCGATTTTTTGCTGCAATGCGTCAAATTGGCTTGGGCCGGCGCAATTTTGGGCTTGTCAACGGGCCTTGCGTCGACAAGATAGCGCTCCCGCCACCTGGAACGGTCGGCGAGCATAAAATGCGCCTGTGAAGCGGCGATGACGGGAGCCACCAAAGAATGATCGGACTCGTGCTTGTAACGCACGGTCAACTGGCCGCCGAGTTCCGCAATGCCGTGGAACATGTCGTTGGGCCACAAGACAATTTCGAGACCGTGGCGATCGGTGCCGACGACGATATGGAACAGCGCCGCCGCGACATTATCGAGGCAGTCGGCCGCGTCGATACGGGATCAGGCGTCATCGTTTTGACCGACATGTTCGGCGGCACGCCCTCTAACCTCGCCATTTCCGTGATGGAATCCGGGCGTATCGAGGTCATTGCCGGCATGAACCTGCCGATGCTGATCAAGCTGTCCAGCGTTCGCAAGGGCGACAACATGACGGCCGCGCTGGATGAGGCGCAGGCTGCCGGCCGCAAATACATCAATGTCGCCAGTCAACTCCTGAGCAGCAAATGAGCGCGCTGTTGCCGGAAAAGGACAAGATCGTTCGCGACTTTCCAATCGTCAACCAGCGCGGCCTGCATGCGCGCGCCTCGGCCAAGTTCGTTCAAATCGCCAGCGGCTTCAACGCCACGGTCCAGGTCGAGAAGGACGGCGTCAAGGTCGGCGGCACCTCGATCATGGGCCTGATGATGCTGGCGGCGAGCCCCGGTTATTCGATACGCGTCACCGCCACCGGCCCGGAGGCCGAAGAGGTCATCGATGCGCTGGAGCAACTGGTTGCTTCCCGTTTCGGCGAGGAGTGCTGACGGCTTCGCCGACGGCACCTGCTACGGCATGTTCGGTGCAACCTTGCGGCGGTGAAGGAAATCGCATTTTTGCGCGACCGTCGCGTATTTTGTTCTTGCTTTGTGCCGGCAGCTATGCTACTAATTTCGCTATGGTGCCAATTGGCCCCGAAGACCCGCCCGCCGAGGCGGGTTTTTGTTTCCGGCTTTGAAAGTGTTGCCGATCTGAGGTCTGAGGGACGGCCACCTTGGACAGCACCCCTTCTGCGCGCTCTCATGGCCGCCGCCGCTGAAGACATGCACGGATAAAGATTTCTTTATATCCCATTGTCGTCCGACTCCCGATCTGCTAGTCAGGCCGGCACCTCGCGCCCTCCGACACGCTTTCGGGGCGGGCGCGTCCCGCAATCAATTCGCATCGGAGCACTGCCATGACGGGTAGCAAGGACTATGTGGTCGCAGACATCGCGCTTGCCGGCTGGGGCCGCAAGGAGATCGAGATCGCCGAAACCGAAATGCCGGGCCTGATGGCCTGCCGCGAAGAATTCGGCGACAAGAAGCCGCTCAAGGGCGCGCGCATCACCGGCTCGCTGCACATGACCATCCAGACGGCGGTGCTGATCGAAACGCTTAAGGCGCTCGGCGCCGATATCCGCTGGGCTTCCTGCAATATCTTCTCGACCCAGGACCACGCTGCCGCGGCCATTGCCGAGGCCGGAATTCCGGTGTTTGCCGTCAAGGGCGAGACGCTGGAGGATTATTGGGTCTACACCGACAAGATCTTCCAGTGGGCCGATGGCGGCACCTCCAACATGATCCTCGACGACGGTGGCGATGCCACCATGTACATCCTGATCGGCGCCCGCGCCGAGGCCGGCGAGGATGTGCTGTCCAATCCGGGCAGCGAAGAGGAAGAGATCCTGTTTGCCCAGATCAAGAAGCGCATGCAGGCATCGCCCGGCTTCTTCACCAAGCAGAAGGAAGCGATCCGCGGCGTTACCGAAGAGACGACGACCGGCGTCAACCGGCTCTATCAGTTGCAGAAAAAAGGCCTGCTGCCGTTCCCGGCGATCAACGTCAATGATTCCGTCACCAAGTCGAAATTCGACAACAAATATGGCTGCAAGGAATCGCTTGTCGACGGCATTCGCCGCGGCACCGACACGATGATGGCCGGCAAGGTCGCGGTTGTCTGCGGCTATGGCGACGTCGGCAAAGGCTCGTCGGCTTCGCTCAAGGGCGCCGGCGCCCGCGTCAAGGTCACCGAGGTCGATCCGATCTGCGCGCTGCAGGCGGCGATGGACGGTTTCGAGGTGGTCACGCTCGAAGACGCAGCGCCGACGGCCGACATCGTCATCACCACCACCGGCAACAAGGACGTCGTTACCCTCGACCACATGCGCCTGATGAAGGACATGGTGATCGTCGGCAACATCGGTCACTTCGACAACGAGATCCAGGTGGCGTCGCTGCGCAACCTGAAATGGACCAACATCAAGCCTCAGGTGGATATGATCACCTTCCCGGATGGCAAGCGGATGATCCTTTTGTCGGAAGGCCGCCTGCTCAACCTCGGCAACGCTACCGGCCACCCGAGCTTCGTCATGTCGGCGTCCTTCACCAACCAGGTGTTGGCCCAGATCGAGCTGTACACCAAGCCCGGCCAGTACGAGAACCAGGTCTACGTCCTGCCGAAGCATCTCGACGAAAAGGTCGCGCGCCTGCATCTCGACAAGCTCGGTGCCCGCTTGACCGAACTGTCCGGCGAACAGGCCGCCTATATCGGCGTCACTCCGCACGGACCGTTCAAGCCGGAACACTACCGCTATTAGCCACGGCGAAACTTGCCACTAGATATTGAAGCCGGGCGATTGACTTTTCGCCCGGCTTTATTTTTGCGCTGATTGATTCTTCACGCCGATTCGCGCAAGCGCTATGGTGCTGATTCGCGGTCCGGGGACGAGGCCCGGGCGCACGCATCAGGGCGGTCTTGCATTCAGGCGGCGAAGAGGACCAAGACATGCCGGGGGATAACCCGCCTTGCGCGGGACAGGCCGTTTCCGGCGGCCATAGCGATTCGATCACGGGCTCCGCTGCCAGAGGCGGCAGCCTTCTATGGCGCGCCGGCAGCCGTGTCGGGGTGCTGCTTGCTTCTTCCGCGCTGGTTGGTCCGCTGCTTGGCTTTACTGCACATGCCCAAACCCGCGTGGCGCAAAAGGCCGGGCTGTCGGTCAGCACGGTCGAGGTCATGCAACTCGCCATGTTCGTCGGCGTCATGGGGGCGGCATTGCTGTCGGCCATCTTTCTGATCCGCGAACGGGCGCGCACCGCGGCGGAAAATGCCGAGCTCAGGACCCGTATCGCCGACGTCAATGCCGCGCTGCAGCGCTCGGAGGCGCTGCTCCATTCCCGCGATCAGCGCGTGGTGGTATGGGCGGCCGAGAACAAGAAGCCCGAGCTTGTCGGGACATTGCCGATCGAGAGCGGCGCGCCGGAGGACCGGGCGGCCTTCCTGGCTTTCGGCCGCTGGCTGATGCCGCGTTCGGCGGCCGCACTCGAACATGCCGTCGCGGCACTGCGGGACAAGGCAAAGCCGTTCGATCTGGTCATCGAATCGCAGGCCGGCCAGCCGCTCGAGGTTCACGGCCGCAAGAGTGCGGCGCATGTGCTGGTTCGCTTCGTCTCGCTTTCGGAGACACAGCGAAGCCAGGCCAGGCTGAAGATCGAGAACCAGCGCTTAGCTGCCGACCATGAGACGCTGATCGGTCTTCTGGATGCGCTCAAGATGCCGTCATGGCTGCGTACTGTCGACGGGCGGCTGAAATGGGTCAACCGCGCGTATGCCGAAGCGGTCGAGGCCGAGAATGCCGAAGCGGCGGTCCGCGATGGCAAGGAATTCCTCGGCGGCCAGGCGCGCGACACGATCGCTGCGCAGCACAAGTCGCGCGCGGTCTTTGAACAGACGCTCTCCACGGTCATCGAAGGCGATCGCCGTATGTTTGCCGTGACCGATTTTGCCGGGGCGGATGGTTCGGCTGGTCTTGCCTGCGACATCAGCGCTATCGAGGCCATTCGCGCCGAATATGAGCGGACCATGCAGAGCCACGCCGACACGCTCGATCAGCTCAACACCGCCGTGGCGATTTTCGACACCGACGAGAAATTGCGGTTTTTCAATCAGGCGTTCCAGAAACTATGGGGCCTCGACAGCGGCTTCCTGCACAGCGCGCCGGACAACGCCTTGCTGCTCGATCGCCTGCGCAGCGAAGGCAAGATCGCCGAGCAGCCCGAATGGCGGCGCTGGAAAGAGAGCCTGCTCGGCGCTTACCGCGCGGTTGAATCGCAGGAGCATTGGTGGCATCTGCCGGACGGCAAGACCATTCGCGTCGTCGCCAATCCGCAGCCCAAGGGCGGCGTCACCTGGGTGTTCGAGAACCTGACCGAGAAGATGGACCTTGAAAGCCGCTACCAGACCGCCGTCCGGGTCCAGGGCGAGACGCTCGACAACCTCGCCGAAGGCGTCGCTGTGTTCGGCCCCGACGGCAGGCTGAGACTGTCGAACCCGGCGTTCGCGGCATTGTGGGGGCTGGATGCCGATGCCTCAAAACCCAACGTCCATGTCTCGACGATCCGCGACCTTTGCGACCGCCGTGCCGTCGACAGTCCGTGGGGCGGGTTCGTTGCCGCCATCACCGGCTTCGACGACGAGCGCCGCGACCGCCACGGCCAAACCGAATTGAACAACGGCACCGTTTTGCGCTACGCCGTCATCCCTTTGCCCAACGGCCAGGTGATGATGACCTTCGTCGACGTTACCGACAGCGTTAATGTCGAGCGGGCGCTGAAGGACAAGAATGAGGCGCTGCAAAAGTCCGACCAGATCAAGAACGAATTCGTGCAGCACGTCTCCTATGAGCTGCGCTCGCCACTCACCAACATCATCGGCTTTACCGAGCTTCTTTCACTGCCGTCGACTGGTCCGCTGAACCAGAAGCAACGCGAATATATCGGGCATGTCGGCTCGTCCTCCTCGGTCCTGCTCACCATCGTCAACGACATCCTCGACCTGGCGACGGTGGATGCCGGCATCATGGAACTCGACATTTCCGAAGTTCACATCGATCGAACCATTACGGCTGCCGCCGAACTGGTCGCCGACCGGCTGGAGGAACATGCGATCAAGCTCAGGATCGACGCGGCGGCCGCGCCGAAAACCTTCCACGGCGACGAGATCCGCGTCCGCCAGATCCTCTTCAATCTGCTCAGCAATGCCGCCAATTACGCGCCGGAGGCGAGCACCATAACGCTCGCCTGCCGCCAACTTGCCGACGGCGTGGAATTTTCCGTTCACGATGACGGCCCCGGCATGCCGCCGGACCTGCTTGACTCAGTGTTCCGGCGCTTCGAGCCGCGCACCAATGGCGGCCGCCGCCGTGGCGCCGGGCTCGGCCTGTCGATCGTCAAGAGCTTTGTCGAACTGCATGGCGGCAGCGTCCGCATCGAGACCGGCAGGGATAAGGGCACCACGGTTGTTTGCGCCTTTCCCGACACGCCGTCCGGCATCCGCGCGGCGGCCGAGTAGCGCGTTCGATGGCGGTATTGGTGCTGGAGCGTTTTCTCGCCGACGAGGCTGCGACGGCAAGGTTCGGCGAGGATCTCGCCATGTCGCTGCGCGTTGGCGACGTGCTCGCCCTCAAGGGCGATCTCGGCGCCGGCAAATCGACCTTGGCACGGGCGCTGATCAGGGCACTGGCCGACGATGCCGGGCTCGACGTGCCGAGCCCGACCTTCACGCTGGTCCAGAGCTACGACACGCGTGTGCCGGTTCATCATTTCGATCTCTACCGCTTGGGCACGGCATCCGAGCTGGACGAGCTGGGCTTCTACGAGGCGCTGACGCAAGGCGCCGCGCTGGTCGAATGGCCGGAGCGGGCAGAGGCATATCTGCCGAAAACCTCGGTGCTGGTCGAACTTCTCCAGCAGGGCGACGGCCGACTGGCGAGACTATCGGGAGAGGGCGCCGCCTTCGAGCGCGCGGCGCGATCGCTGGCAATGCGCGATTTTCTCGGGCAGGCCGGTTGGGGCGAAGCGCAGCGACGGTATTTCATCGGTGATGCCTCGGCTCGCTCCTACGAGATCGTCACGCTCGCCGGATTTCCGCCGCGCGTGCTGATGAACTCGCCAAGGCTGGTGCTCGGACCGCCAGTCCGCGACGGCAAACCCTATGCCGAGATCGCTCACACCGCGCAATCTGTTTCGGCGTTCGTCGCCATCGACCGGGCCTTGCGGGCCGGCGGCGTCAGCGTCCCGGAAATCCATGCCCAGGATCTCGAGCAGGGTTTTCTCCTGCTGGAGCATCTCGGTTCCCAAGGCTTCCTCGACAAGCGCGGCCAGCCGGTGGCTGCGCGTTATGCGGCGGCGGCCGAACTGCTTGCCATGATGCACGGCAAAACATGGCCGGCCTGCATGCAGGCCGGCCCCGGCGTCTTCCACGAGGTGCCGCCTTTCGACCGCGACGCCATGATGATCGAGGCCGAATTGCTGGTCGACTGGTATGCCCCGGCGATATCAGGCGCTCCGCCTAGCGAGGCGCTGCGCGCCGGTTACCGCGGCGAATGGAGTGCGGTGCTCGATCGGCTGGAGGGGCGCGAATACACGCTGATGCTGCGCGATTTCCATTCACCCAACCTGATCTGGCGCGCTGACCGTTCCGGTCACGATCGCCTCGGCGTCGTCGATGTCCAGGATGCGCTGATCGGTCCGTCAGCCTACGACGTCGCCTCGCTCGCCATGGACGCGCGCGTCACCATCTCACCTGAAATCGAAAAGCACACGCTCGCCGCCTACATCGCCGCGCGACGTGCTGCCGGTGCCTTCGATGAGAACGAATTCCGCGAAACCTATGCAATCATGGCCGCACAGCGCAATTCCAAGATCCTCGGCATCTTCGTGCGGCTCGAAAAACGCGACGGCAAGCCTTATTATCTGAAGCATCTGCCGCGCATCCGCGACTATCTTCGCCGGGCACTGGCGCATCCGGCGCTGGCCGGGCTGCAGGATTTCTACATCGCCCACGGCTTCCTGGAGGAACGCTCGATTTGACGGCTAAGGATTTGGGCCTGAAGGCGGCGGATGAGCAGCCGATGCCGACGACCGCCATGGTGCTCGCCGCCGGGCTCGGCAAGCGCATGCGGCCGATCACCGACACCATGCCGAAGCCGCTGGTCAAGGTCGCCGGCAAGACATTGCTCGACTGGGGGCTGGACTGCCTAGCCGGAGCCGGCGTCGCCAAGGCCGTCGTCAACGTCCATTACCTCCCGCAACAGATCGTGGACCATGTAGCCCGCCGCAGTGCGCCGAGAATCGTCATCTCGGATGAGAGTAGGGGCTTGCTTGACTCCGCCGGTGGTATCGTCAAGGCATTGCCCAGGTTAGGGGCGCCCTTCTATGTGCTCAACGCCGACACCTTCTGGATCGACAGCGGCGTTTCCAGTCTCAGGCGACTTGCCCTTGCATGGGAGGGCGCGACAATGGACATTCTGCTGATGCTTGCGGATCTCCAGTCGGCAACCGGACATAGCGGCGGCACCGATTTCCTGATGGCGCCGGACGGCGCCTTGCGGCGTGCGAACAACGATCCGGCCGGCCTGATCTATGCCGGCGCCGCAATCGTCCATCCGCGCATCTTCAAGGATGCGCCGGCCGGTCCACACTCTCTCAACGCCTATTTCGATGCGGCAATCGCCGCCGGCCGCCTGTTCGGCATGAAAATGCAGGGCCACTGGATTACTGTCGGCACACCTGACGCGATCCCGCGGGCGGAAGCAGCGGTCGCCGCCGCGCTTGCCGGCACGCCCAATGCTGTCGGTGAGGCACCCGGCGCTCTTACCGAGTCGAAATGAGCGGCTCCCGCCGCGTTTTCTCGATCCCGCCCGGAGCGCCGTTCCTGCCGACGCTGGCCGAGGCGCTGCTTGCGGGGCGCTTGGTTCCCGGCTTCGCCTATGACGGCGATCCGCTGGCGCTGGCCGATCTCACCATCTATGTGCCGACGCGCCGTGCGGCGCGGGCGCTTCGCGGCGTCTTCGTCGATGCTCTCTCGCGCTCGGGAAGCCGCTCGGCGATCCTGCCGGTCATCCGCCCGCTTGGTGAGTTCGATGAGGATGAAGCCGCCTTCGAGGCAGGAGGTTCGGTCGCCATCGACCTTGCGCCGCCGATCGCCGTGGTCGAGCGTCTTCTGCTGCTTGCGCCGCTGGTGCGGGCGTGGAAACGCCGCCTGCCGGCACATGTCGCGGCATTGTTCGACGAGGAGATCGTCATACCGGCCTCCGCCGCCGACGCCATCTGGCTGGCGCGCGACCTTGCACGCCTGATGGATGAGATCGACACCGAAGGCACGGATTGGGCAAGGCTCGCCGACCTTGTAGCCGGCAATCTTGCAGGCTGGTGGCAGGTGACACTCGACTTCCTGACCATCGTGACGGAGAACTGGCCGAACCTGCTCGAGGAACGCCATCGTTCCAATCCGGCCGCGCATCGTAATGCCCTGATAAGGCTGGAGGCGGCGCGGCTGAAGCGTAATCCGCCAGCCGGACCGGTGATCGCCGCCGGGTCCACCGGCTCCATTCCCGCCACGGCCGAGCTGCTTGCCGTGATCGCCGGTCTGCCCAATGGCGCCGTTGTGCTGCCCGGGCTCGACCGGGCATTGGACGAGCCATCCTTTGCCGCGATCACCACACCGGGCGCGCGGCCAGCCGTGCTTGGCCACCCGCAATACGGCCTGGCAAAGTTGATCGGCAAGATCGGCGTGCCGCGCGCCGATGTCGAGGAGATTGCTGTTGCGCCGCGACCGCTTGCGCTGCGCGCCGCACTTGTCGGCGAAGCGCTGCGCCCGGCGGAGACCACCGAGCTCTGGGCCGAGACGCGCGCCCGCTTTAGGGCCGGCGATATTGCCGAGGCCTTCGCCGAGGTGACGCTTCTCGAAGCCGCCAGCGAACGCGACGAAGCCGTGGCGATCGCCGTCGCGCTCAAAGAGGCTGTCGAACGGCCCGGCCAGCGCGCCGCACTCGTCACCGGCGCGCGCGGGGCGGGGCGGGGGGGCGGCGGCGGGGGGGTGGGCGGGGGGGGGGGGGCCCGCGCCGCGGGGCGCGCGCCCCGGGGGG